>NZ_BAAGXY010000124.1:0-20016 GCF_054779595.1 Angustibacter peucedani | reverse complement strand
CGGCCGGGGTCGACGTCCCGGCCCGGCGCCAGCGCAGGGCCGCCGCGGCCCCGAGCACCGCGGCGACCTCGAGCACGGCGCACACGACGTCGGCGATGCCGAACGGCTCGGCCGCACCCGGCACGGGCCCGAAGGGCAGGCCGGTCGTCCGGGTCACCAGCCAGAGCAGCACGGTCAGGCCGTCGACGGTCGCCGCGGCGGCGAGCACCCGCCCGACGCCGAGCCGCGCCCACCGGTCGGGCGTCCACAGCGCCAGCGCGAGCGCCCCCTGCGCGACCGTGATCGCGAGGAAGAACGCGCCGTACGCCCACCACTCCCCGAAGTGCTCGCCGGTGACGGCCAGGTGGATCGCGGCGGCCCCGCCGGTGCACGCCGCCGTCACCCGGGCGGCCACGAGGGCCGGCGGGGTGGCGGGGCGGACGTCGAGGACCTGGGTCTGCTCGGTCGGGTCGTCGGTGCTCATGGCGCCAGCGTGTCGAGCGCGCATCAGGGGCACGGTCGGCCATCGTCAAGATCGTGTACGAGCCTTGCGCCGCCTCGGGACGGCCTGCACCGTGAGCACCATGACACCTGCCCGCCGGGTCCTCGTGGTCGAGGACGAGCCGGCCCTGGCCGACCTCGCGCGGCTCTACCTCGAGCGCGACGGCTTCGCGGTCGAGGTCGCCGTCGACGCCGCGGGGGCCGAGGCGGCCGTGCGGCGCACCCCGCCCGACGTCGTCCTGCTCGACATCGGGCTGCCCGGCGGCCGCGACGGCGTCGACGTCTGCCGCCAGATGCGCGCGCGCCACGACTGGACGCCGGTCATCATGGTCACCGCCCGGGACGACGAGGTCGACCGCGTGCTGGGCCTCGAGCTCGGCGCCGACGACTACGTCACCAAGCCCTACTCCCCCAGGGAGCTCGTCGCCCGGGTGCGCGCGGTGCTGCGCGGGCGCGAGATGACCGGCGCGCGCTCGGCGGCCGACGACGAGCCGGCGCTCGAGGTCGGCGACGTGCGCCTCGACCCCGGACGACGAGAGGTCAGCGCAGCGGGCGCGCCGGTCGAGCTCACGGCGACCGAGTTCGACCTGCTGGCCCACCTGATGCGCCGGCCCGGACGCGTCTTCGGCCGCGGGGAGCTGCTGCAGCAGGTGTGGGACTACCCGCCGGACGACGCGAGCCGCACCGTCGACGTCCACGTCGCGCAGCTGCGGGCCAAGCTCGGCGATGCCAGCCCGATCCGCACCGTGCGCGGCGTGGGCTACGCCGTCGACGACCGCCGCGCCGCCCGGTGAGCGAGGTCTCGGGCGGGCGGCTGCGGCGTCCGACGCTGGCCCAGCGCACGACGCTGGTGATCACCGCGACGGTGGCGCTCGCCGTCCTGCTCGCGGCGCTGCTGTCGGTGGGGCTGGTGCGCCAGGCCGCCCGCGGCGAGGCGCAGCGGGCGCTGGCCCGGCAGGCCGAGGTGGTCACGGGACTGCTGGACGCCGCGCAGCCGGCGCGCGCCGGGCAGGCCCTGCGGGTGCTGCGGCAGACCGACACCCCGGTGGCCCGGCTGACCGCCGACGGGCAGGCCCGCGGTGACGCGCTCGCGGTGGCGGCGGTCGAGCGCGGACGCGAGCGCTTGCTGGCCGGCCAGCCGGTGTCGCTGCGGTTCGTCGACGGCCGCCGCACCGTGATCGCCGAGGGCCGTCCGCTCGAGGGCGGCGGGGCGCTGGTGCTGGCCCGCACCCAGTCCGACGCGATCGGACCGGCGGTGCGCCTGCTCTGGCGGCAGGTGCTGGCGCTCGCGATCGCCCTCGTCGTGGCGGTCGTCGCGGGCGTGGTGCTGGCCCGGTGGTTGGCCGCGCCGCTGCGGCGCATGGCGGCAGCCGCGCACCGGCTGGCGGCGGGCGACCGCGACGTGCGGCTCGACCCTTCCGGCCCGGACGAGGTGGCGCAGGTCGCCGAGGCGGTCAACTCGTTGAGCGCGGCGCTCAGCAGCAGCGAGCGGCGCCAGCGCGACTTCCTGATGTCGGTGTCGCACGAGCTGCGCACGCCGCTGACCGCGATCCGCGGGTACGCCGAGTCGCTGGCCGACGGCGTCACGACCGGCGACGCCGTCCCCGCCGCCGGCGCGACGATGGTGGCCGAGGCGCGACGGCTGGAGCGGCTGGTCGGCGACCTGCTCGATCTCGCCCGCCTGGACGCCGTCGACCTGCGGGTCGAGCACGTGGCCGTCGACCTGCGCACGATCCTGGACGACGCCGAGCCGGTGTGGCGGCAGCGCTGCGTCGAGGGCGGCCAGCACCTGCTGGTCGAGCGGCCGGACTCCCCGGTGCCGGTGGTCACCGACCCGGTGCGGGTGCGCCAGGTCGTCGACGGGCTGGCCGAGAACGCCCTGCGGGTGACGCCGGACGGCCGGCCGGTCGTGCTGGCCGTGCGCCCCGACGGCGACCACGCGGTCGTCGAGGTGCGCGACGGCGGCCCGGGGCTGACCGACGACGACCTGCGGGTGGCCTTCGAGCGGTCGGCCCTGCACGACCGCTACGCCGGACGACGTCCGGTCGGCACCGGGCTCGGCCTGGCCGTGGTCGCGGCGCTGGCCGGACGGCTGGGCGGCACCGCGCAGGCGCAGCACGCCCCGGAGGGTGGCGCGTGCTTCCGCCTGGTGCTGCCCCTGGACGCGCCGGAGGCGCCGGTCAGGCCGTGACGGCGAACGGCTCGAGCTCGCCGGCCAGCGGCGGCATCACCCGCGCCGTGATGCGCGTGCCCTCGGCCAGGTGCTCCTCGTGCAGCACCTCGCCGTCGGCGTGCAGCCGGCTGACCAGGTCGCCGCGGTCGTAGGGCAGCAGCACCTCGACCTCGACGTCCGGGCGCGGCAACAGCTCCTCGACGCGGGCGCGCAGCTCGTCGAGCCCCTCGCCGGTGCGGGCCGAGACGACCACGAGGTTGCGCTCGCGCGAGCGGACCCGCGCGACCACCTCGGGGTCGGCGGCGTCGGCCTTGTTCAGCACGACCAGCTCGGTCACGTCGTGGGCGTCGACGTCCGCGAGGACGGTGCGCACCGCCTGGATCTGCCCCTCGGGATCGGGGTGCGAGGCGTCGACGACGTGCAGCACGAGGTCGCTCTCGGCGACCTCCTCCAGCGTCGACCGGAACGCCTCGACCAGCTGGTGCGGCAGCGCGCGCACGAAGCCGACGGTGTCGGCCAGCGTGTAGAGCCGGCCGTCGCTGGTCTCGGCGCGGCGCACGGTCGGGTCGAGGGTGGCGAACAGCGCGTCCTCGACCAGCACGCCGGCGCCGGTGAGGCGGTTGAGCAGGCTGGACTTGCCGGCGTTGGTGTAGCCGGCGATGGCCACGGACGGCACGGCGTGGCGCTTGCGGTCCTGGCGCCCGACGTCGCGCGCGGTCTTCATGTCGCGGATCTGGCGGCGCAGCTTGGCCACGCGGGTGCGGATGCGGCGACGGTCGAGCTCGATCTTCGTCTCGCCCGGACCGCGCGAGCCGATGCCCTCGCCGCCCGCGACCCGACCGCCGGCCTGGCGCGACATCGACTCGCCCCAGCCGCGCAGGCGCGGCAGCAGGTACTCGAGCTGGGCCAGCTCGACCTGCGCCTTGCCCTCCCGGCTGCGGGCGTGCTGGGCGAAGATGTCCAGGATCAGGGCGGTGCGGTCGATGACCTTGACCTTGACGACGTCCTCGAGCGCACGCCGCTGGGACGGCGAGAGCTCGCCGTCGCAGATCACGGTGTCGGCGCCGGTCTCGACCACGACGTCGCGCAGCTCGCGGGCCTTGCCGGAGCCCAGGAAGGTGCCGGGGTCGGGCCGGTCCCGGCGCTGCATCAGGGCGTCGAGCACCTGCGACCCGGCCGTCTCGGCCAGGGCCGCGAGCTCGCGCAGCGAGTTCTCGCCCTCGGCGACGTCGCCGTCGAAGACCCCGGCCAGCACGACGCGCTCGAGGCGCAGCTGGCGGTACTCGACCTCGGTGACGTCGGCGAGCTCGGTGGACAGGCCCGCGACGCGGCGCAGGGCCTGCCGGTCGGCCAGGTCGAGCTGGTCGCCGTCGTAGTCCGCCGCGTCGTCCAGGTCGGGGGCGTCGTCCACGTGGTCCAGCGGGTCCACGACGTCGTCCACGGTGCGGGCGGTGGCAGCGGTGCGGTTCACAGATCTCCTGGGTCAGGTGCGTGCGGGAAGCTCCCCCAACGTGACACATCAACGCTCGGGGCGGCCAGCGGATTCCGGCGGCTGCGACACTGACCGCCGTGAGCGAGGGCACCGACCACTACTTCACCGCGCGTCCGGCGAGCGCCGCCGACCTGCGGCCGCTGCACGTGCAGCTGGCCGGCCGCGAGCTCGACCTCGTGACGGCGTCCGGGGTGTTCAGCCCGGACCGCCTCGACCTCGGCACGCAGGTGCTGCTGCGCGAGGTGCCGGCGCCGCCGCAGCACGGCCACCTGCTCGACCTCGGCTGCGGGTGGGGGCCGGTGAGCCTGTCGCTCGCCCTGGCCGCCCCCGACGCCACGGTGTGGGGCGTCGACGTCAACGAGCGAGCGCTGGACCTGTTGCGCCGCAACGCCTCTGCCGTCGGCGCTGCCGGTGTGCGCCCGACGCTGCCCGACGACGTCCCGGACGACGTCCGCTTCGCCGCGCTGTGGAGCAACCCGCCGATCCGGGTCGGCAAGACGGTGCTGCACGACATGCTGCTGCGCTGGCTGCCCCGCCTGGACGACGGCGCGAGCGCGTACCTGGTCGTGCAGCGCAACCTGGGCTCGGACTCGCTGCAGCGGTGGCTGCAGGAGCAGCTCGAGCCGCGGGGGTTCGGCGTCGAGCGGCACGCGAGCGCCAAAGGGTTCCGCGTGCTGCGCGTCGACGCCCCCTGAGCGGGGCGGCTCAGCGCTGCGGGCGCACCACCATGGCCGAGCCCCCGCCGCGCCGCGTGGTCTCCGCCGCGGCCTGGAAGGTGCCGTCGCGGCGCAGCACGATCCCGGTGGCGGCGCCGATCTCGGGGTTGGCCTTCAACACGTGGCCGAGACCGGTGAGCGCCGCGCCGAGCGGACCGTCGTAGATCGCGGGTTCCGCCTCCTCGGCGGCGCCGTTGCGCGACGACAGCCGCGGTGCGGCGATCGCGTCGACGAGCGGCAGCCCGCGGTCGACGTACTCGGTCAGCACCTGGGTCACGGTGGTGATGATCGTGGCGCCGCCGGGCGAGCCGAGCGCCAGCACCGGCCGACCGTGCGAGGTCACGATCGTCGGGCTCATCGACGAGCGCGGCCGCTTGCCCGCACCCGGCAGGTTCGGGTCGGGCACGCCCGCTGTCACCGGCACGAAGTTGAAGTCGGTGAGCTCGTTGTTGAGCAGGAAGCCCCAGCCCGGCACGGTGATGCCCGAGCCGCCGGTCTGCTCGATGGTCAGCGTGTACGACGCCACGTCACCCCACCGGTCGGCGACCGTCAGGTGCGTGGTGCCGTGGTCGTCGCGGATCGCGCTGGTCCGGCCGGCCGCACCGTCGCACGCGTAGGAGCCGTCGGGGTTGCCGAACGGCAGCGGGCGCGTCGCGGCCTTCGTGGGGCTGAAGAGCGTGCACGCCCGCTCGTCGGCGAAGCCCTGCGAGGTCAGCTCGCGGGTCGGCACGCCGGGCACGCTGCCCACCCAGCGGCCGCGGTCGGCGAACGCCGTCGCCGTCGCCTCGCTGAAGCGGTGCAGGTACTGGGTCTCGTCGACGTCCGAGAGCTTCGTGCCGGTCTGGTGGTCGTAGGCCTCCAGCAGGTTCAGCGACTCCCCCGTGGCGATGCCGCCGGACGACGACACCGGCATGCCCCGCACCTCGAGGCCGCGGTAGCGGGTGGTGGTGGGCTCGCGCAGCAGGGCGCGGTAGCTCGCGAGGTCACGGCGGGTGAGCTGGCCGGGGTAGACCGTGCTGCCGTCGGAGGTGTGCGGGTGCTGCGCCTCGCGCACGAGAGCCGCACCGAGCTCGCCCCGGTAGAGCGCGCCGACGCCGTGGCGCTGCAGCTCGCGGTAGGCCTTGGCCATGTCGGGGTTTCGGAACACCGAGCCGGTGGCCGGCGGCTGGCCACCCTTCAGGTACAGCGCCGCGGTCGCGGGGAACCTCGCGAAGCGCGCCGCGTTGTCGCTGACCTGCTGGTTGAACGTCGCGTCGACGACGAAGCCGCGACGCGCGACCTCCTCGGCCGGCTGCATCAGCCGGGCGAAGCTGCGGGTGCCCCAGCGACGAGCGGCGGCGTCCCAGAGCGCCGGCGTGCCCGGGACCCCTACGGACAGACCGGAGTTCACGACCGTGGCGAAGTCCAGGGGCTTGCCGTTGCCGTCGGTGAAGGTGGTGCTGGTGAAGGTGCGCGGTGCGGTCTCGCGGCCGTCGAGCGCCTCGACCCGTCGGTGCTTCGCGTCGTAGTAGACGAGGTACCCGCCACCACCGATGCCCGACGAGAACGGCTCGGTCACCCCGAGCGTCGCGGCCGCCGCCACGGCCGCGTCGGCCGCGTTGCCGCCGTGGCGCAGGACGTCGATGCCCACCTGGGTGGCGACGTCGTCGACCGAGGCCACCGCTCCCCCGCCGCCGGTCATCACCGGCACCTTGGGCGCGGACGGCGTGACCGGTCCGGGGTCGTGGTGGCCGGGGTGGCTGCCGTGGCCGTGGCCGTCGGCGCGGCCGCCAGCCTGCGCCGCGGACGGCGCGACCAGGGCCGCGGCGGCGAGCCCGGCGAGCGCAGCGGTGACAGCAACCGGACGTCTCATGACAAACCTCCACGAAGGGACCGTCCGGCCACCGTAGCCCCGTCTCCACTGATCCGCCTCAGGCCGAAGCCTCGTGCTCGCTGAGCGGGAAGGATCCTTCGGCCTGCCCGGCCGCACAGCCCGGACGGCACGCCCGGACCGCGCCCGACCACCCCTGACGGGTGAGCACCATCGCGACCTCGGCCGCGATCCCGCACGGATCAGCCACCACCTCGCGCCACCCGTAGCGCAGCGTGGTCTCGCCGGACCTCGCCGCCCGGTTGTCGCGCAGCCGGTCCCGGAAGGCGTGCTCGTCCCGGTGGAACGCCCGCCCGTCCAGCTCGACGACCGTCCGCCACCGCCGGTACCGGACGTCGCGGTACCAGCTGCCGCCGTCTGGCGCCGCCTCCCGGGTGTTGCGCTCACCGGCCGGCAGTCCGTGCGGGCGTTCCACGTCGAGCAGGTACCTGCGCTCCAGCGGGGACTGGACGCCGTCGGCCACCTGCGCGCACAGCTGCTGCACCAGGCGGCGCCACCGCAGTCGGCGCCGCCCGGCCAGGGCGGCCAGCACGCGGTCCGGCGTCGTCAGCCGTCGGCTCGTCACCGCGATCACCAGGTCGACGACCAGGTCTGGTGACCCGGCGCGGTCCACCGCGTCGAGCAGCGCCTCGACCATCGGCGATCGCCACGGCTGCCGCTGCCCGTCGACGAGGAGGCGCTCGCGCACGCGCACCCGCACGCCGGGGCGTCGGGCCACCCGGCGGTCGGCGGGCACGGCGACCTCGACGACGTCCGGGCACCGGTCGACCGCCCCGTGGAGCCAGAGCGCGGCGGATCCGGCGATCGCGGCACGGGGACGGCCCTCCCGCTCCAGCACACCGCTGCACGCGTGCAGCAGCGCGGCCCAGATCCGGCCGCGCGCGTCCAGGCCCGAGCCCAACCGGTACACCCCGGGGTGCAGCACCGTCCACGCCCCGCTCGACGGTCGTCGTCCGATCGCCGCCGACGACATCCCCGCCCCGAGCAGCTGCTGACGGGACGCGACGCCCGACTGCCGGTCGGCCAGCTCGCGGACCGCGGACGGGTCTCGTGCCATCCGCACAGTGTCGTGGCCCGGCCGGAACCACCGCTGTCCCCCTGTGGACGACGGTCACGCCGAAGGATCGTGCCCGCTCAGCGGGCACGATCCTTCGGTTGGCGACTAGAGGGTCAGGGTGCCGTCGGCGACGAGGACGGCGGGACCGGCGAGCTCGACCGTGCCGTCGGCCAGCACGGTCACCCGCACGGTGCCGCCGGGCACGTCCACCCGCCAGGTGTCGACCTCACCACCGCCCGCGACCGCCGTCCACGCCCGCGCGGCCAGCGCCGCCGCCGCCGCGCCCGTGCCGCACGAGCGGGTCTCGCCCACGCCGCGCTCGTAGACCCGCATGCGCACGTGCCCGGCGTCCTTGACCACGACGAGCTCGACGTTGGTGCCGTGCGGCGGCTGCGGGCTCACGACGGGCGCGACCCGCAGGTCGAGCCCGTCCAGGACCGCGTCGTCGGGCAGCACGACCACGGTGTGCGGGTTGCCGAGGTCGAGCGACAGCCCGGCCAGCGAGCCCTCGAGCCCGTCCAGGCGCACCTGCGCGTCGCCGCCGTCCGCGAGAGCCTGCTCGCCGCCCACCACGCGCCAGCCGCCGAGGTCGACCGCGATCTCGTCGCCGTCGACCCGCACGCTCTTGGTGCCGGCGCGCGTGGCCACGTGCAGCGCGGTGGTGCTGGCCGGCACGAGCCCCTCGCGCAGCAGGTACCGCACGAAGACCCGCACGCCGTTGCCGCACATCTCGGCCGCCGAGCCGTCCGCGTTGCGGTAGTCCATGAACCACTCGGCCGCGGCCGCCTGGTCGGCCACCTCGGGCACGGCCGCGGTGCGCACCACGCGGATCACCCCGTCGCCGCCGATGCCGGCGTGCCGGTCGGCCAGCAGCGCCACCTCGACCGGTCCGAGGTCGAGCGCGGCGTCCGGGTCGGGCACGAGCACGAAGTCGTTCTGCGTCCCGTGGCCCTTGGTGAAGGTCAGCTGCACGCGTCCATCATCGACCATCGGCCGCGCGGACGACGGCCACCGCCTGCTCGACGACGTCCGGCGCGCCCGACGGCAGCCACACCACCCGCTCGTCCCGGCCGAACCACGACTCCTGGCGGCGCGAGAGCCGTCGGGTCAGACGGGCCGTCTCGTCCTGCGCCTGCGCGCGGGTGAGCGTGCCGTCGAGCTCGGCCAGCGCCTGCGCGTACCCGACCGCCCGCGAGGCCGTGCGCCCCTCGCGCAGCCCCTGCGGCACCAGCTGCTCGACCTCGGCCAGCAGGCCGTCGTCCCACATCTGCCGCACGCGGGTCCCGATCCGCTCGTCGAGCACCTCGCGCGGCGCCCGCAACCCGACCTGCACGGTGGGGCGCAGGTAGGCGGGCTCGGGCAGCGTGGCCGAGAACGGGCGCCCGGTGAGCTCGACCACCTCCAGCGCCCGGACGACGCGCCGCACGTTGCCGGGCAGGATGCGCTCGGCGCTGACGGGGTCGACCGCCCGCAGCCGGTCGTGGGTCGCGGTGGCGCCCTCGGCCTCGGCCCGCTGCTCCAGCCGGGCCCGCACGGCCGGGTCGGTCGGCGGGATGTCCAGCGCGTCGAGCGCGGCGCGCACGTAGAGGCCCGACCCGCCGACGAGCACGGGCACCAGGCCGCGGGCGGCGACGTCGTCCAGGCAGGTCCGCACGTCGCGCTGGTAGGCCGCGACGCTCGCCTCGTCGGTCACCTCGAGGACGTCGAGCAGGTGGTGCGGCACGCCACCGCGCTGGTCCGGGCGCAGCTTGGCCGTGCCGACGTCCAGGCCGCGGTAGAGCTGCATCGCGTCGGCGTTCACGACCTCGCCGCCGAGCCGCTGCGCGAGAGCGATCCCGAGGTCGGACTTGCCGGTCGCGGTCGGACCCACCACGGCGACGACCTGCACGGCGCCATCCCACCACACCGCGCCCGGGCCCTGGCGCCGGCCGGGCGTGCAGGGCAGGATCGACGGGTCAGGCGTCCGCGCCGCGGACCCGCGACCCGGGGAGGAACCCCATGGGCATGTTCGACGACCTCAAGGCCAAGGCCGAGGAGCAGATCGCCAAGCACCCCGACCAGGTCGAGAAGTTCAGCGACCAGGCGATCGAGAAGGGCGGCGACGCGGTCGACAAGGCCACCGGCGGCAAGTACGCCGACAAGGTCGACCAGGCCCAGCACACCGCCGACGAGAAGATCGGCGAGTAGCCAGGACCGTTCAGCCGCAGGCGTTCTGGACGACGACCGGCTCCGGCACGCCGACCTTCGGCAGACCCAGCCCGACGGCCCGGCCGGTCGCGCCCTCGGCCGGCTGGTCCTGCCGCGCCTGCCAGGCGTCTCCTGCGCGCGTGCGCCGCACGACGTACGGCCCGCCCGCGAGCGCGCCGTCGGCCACCAGGTGGTGCGGTGCGCCGTAGGTCACCTGCACGGTCGCCATGTCACCCGGGCGCGGGACCTCCGCGCCCGGCGGCACGGCGAGGTGCACCAGCCGGTTGTCGGCCGCGCGCCCGCTGAGCCGGTGCGTGGCGTCGTCCTTGCGCCCCTCGCCCTCGGCGACCAGCACCTCGAGGGTGCGGCCCTCCTGCGCGCGGTTCTCCGACCACGAGATCTCGTCCTGCAGCGCGACGAGCCGCTCGTAGCGCTCTTGGACGACGGCCTTGGGCAGCTGGTCGGGCAGCGTGGCCGCCGGCGTGCCCGGCCGCTGCGAGTACTGGAAGGTGAAGGCGCTGGCGAACCGTGCCTGCCGGACGACGTCCAGCGTGCCCTCGAAGTCCTCGTCGGTCTCGCCCGGGAAGCCGACGATGATGTCGGTCGTGATCGCGGCGTCCGGGATGCGCGCGCGCACGCCGTCGACGATGTCGAGGAAGCGGCGCGAGCGGTACGAGCGCCGCATCGCCTTCAGCACCCGGTCGGACCCGCTCTGCAGCGGCATGTGCAGGCTCGGCATGACGTTCGGCGTCTCGGCCATCGCCTCGACGACGTCGTCGGTGAACGCCGCCGGGTGCGGGCTGGTGAAACGCACGCGCTCCAGGCCCTCGACCTCGCCGCAGGCGCGCAGCAGCTTCCCGAACGCGAGCCGGTCGCCGAACTCGACGCCGTAGGTGTTGACGTTCTGGCCGAGCAGGGTCACCTCGAGCGCACCCTGCGCGACGAGCGCCTCGACCTCGGCGAGCACGTCGCCGGGACGACGGTCCTTCTCCTTGCCCCGCAGGCTCGGCACGATGCAGAAGGTGCAGGTGTTGTTGCACCCGACGCTGATCGAGACCCAGCCGGCGTAGGCGGACTCGCGCTTGGTCGGCAGCGTCGAGGGGAAGACCTCGAGCGACTCGAGGATCTCGACCTGCGCCTGCTCGTTGTGCCGGGCGCGGTCGAGCAGCGCGGGCAGCGAGCCGATGTTGTGGGTGCCGAAGACGACGTCCACCCAGGGCGCGCGGCGCACGATCTCGCCGCGGTCCTTCTGCGCCAGGCAGCCGCCGACCGCGATCTGCATGCCGGGGTGGCTGCGCTTGGTGGGCGCCAGGTGGCCGAGGTTGCCGTAGAGCTTGTTGTCGGCGTTCTCGCGCACCGCGCACGTGTTGAGGACGACGACGTCCGGCGTGCTGCCCGCGGGCGCCGGCGCGTACCCGGCCGTCTCGAGCAGCCCGGTCAGGCGCTCGGAGTCGTGGACGTTCATCTGGCAGCCGAAGGTGCGCACCTCGTAGGTTCGCGGCGCGGCCCGGGTCGGGTGGTCGGTGGCGGCGTCGGTCAGCTCGGTCGTCATGGCGTCGTCCAGGGTACGTGCCGGCGGTGTCCGCGGTCACAACTCGGTACCAGGGTGCAGCCGGGACAGACCCGCTCATAGCCAGCGAAGTCGCCCACCGCTAACCTCCGTCTGCATGACCGACTCAGCCGCTTCTCAGGATGCTCGTCCTGACCAGCGCCGCCCCCTGGTGGTCCTCGACCATGTCAACAAGCACTTCGGCGACCTGCACGTGCTGCGCGACATCGACCTGACGATCGGCGAGGGCGAGGTCGTGGTCGTCATCGGCCCGTCCGGCTCGGGCAAGTCCACGCTGTGCCGCGCGATCAACCGGCTCGAGACCATCGAGTCCGGCACGATCACGCTGGACGGCGAGCCGCTGCCCGCCGAGGGCAAGGCGCTCGCCCGGCTGCGGGCCGACGTCGGCATGGTCTTCCAGTCGTTCAACCTGTTCGCGCACAAGACGATCCTCGAGAACGTCACGCTCGGGCCGACCAAGGTGCGTGGCATCGACAAGGCCACGGCCGAGAAGCGCGCCCAGGAGCTGCTCGAACGCGTCGGCGTCCAGGCCCAAGCCGACAAGTACCCGGCGCAGCTGTCCGGCGGGCAGCAGCAGCGGGTCGCGATCGCCCGGGCGCTGGCCATGGACCCCAAGGTCATGCTCTTCGACGAGCCGACCTCGGCGCTCGACCCCGAGATGATCAACGAGGTCCTCGACGTCATGACCAGCCTGGCCAAGTCCGGCATGACCATGGTCGTCGTCACGCACGAGATGGGCTTCGCCCGTCGTGCGGCCGACCGCGTCGTGTTCATGTCCGACGGCCAGGTGCTCGAGCAGGCGACGCCCGAGGAGTTCTTCACGACCCCGACCTCGGACCGGGCCAAGGACTTCCTGTCCAAGATCCTCAGCCACTGACGCCGGCTGGACCTCGCCCGACAGCAGACCCGACCAGACGCAGCAGCGAACGAGAAGAGGGACGATGAAGCGCACAGGGAGTTCGATCGTGGTGGCCGGGGCCGTGCTGGCCCTGGCCCTGACCGGGTGCGGCAAGGAGGGCACGCCGACGACGTCCGGTGCGGGCGGCGGGGCGAGCGACGCCTGCACGACATCCGGCGCGACCTTCACGCCGAGGAAGCCGTCCATCACCGGGAGCCCGACGTTCGACAAGATCTCGTCGGCCGGCGCGGTCAAGGTCGGCGTCAAGGCCGACCAGCCCAACCTCGGCTACAAGGACACCAGCGGCAAGCGCTGCGGGTTCGACATCGAGATGGCCCAGCTGATCGCCGCCGGCCTCGGCGTCGACCCGGGCAAGATCCAGTTCTCGGAGATCCCCTCGGCCAACCGCGAGTCGGCGCTCAAGGGCGGGCAGATCGACTACTACGTCGGCACCTACTCGATCACCGACGACCGCAAGAAGGACGTCGCGTTCGCCGGTCCGTACTTCGTGGCCGGGCAGGACCTGCTGGTGCGCAAGGACGAGAGCGACATCCAGGGCAAGGACACGCTGAAGGGCAAGAAGGTCTGCTCGGCCACCGGGTCGACGCCGATCCAGAAGGTGCGCGACGAGGGCCTGACCGAGCCCGAGAACATCGTCGAGTTCAAGACCTACTCCGAGTGCGTCTCGCAGCTGCTCGACGAGAAGGTCGACGCGGTGACGACGGACGACGCGATCCTCAAGGGCTTCGCGGCGCAGAACCCCGACAAGCTCAAGGTCGTCGGCCAGCCGTTCTCGACCGAGAAGTACGGCATCGGCCTGCCGCACGACGACAAGGCGATGCGCGACGCCGTCAACGACCTGCTCGAGGCGTCGTTCACCGACGGCACCTGGCAGAAGGTCTACGACGGCACGCTGGGCAAGTCCGGCTCGGCCGCGAAGCCGCCGGAGCTCGAGCGCTACTGAGGTCGGCTCGGGGCGGACGTCGCGACGTCCGCCCCGACGGCCTCCCCCGGCCCACCTGACCTGACCCCGACCAAACCCCGAACGACCTGACCTCGAGGAGCGTGCGTGCAGGACTTCTTCGCGGTGCTCGGCGACAACGGCTCGCTGTTCGCCCGGTTCTTCTGGACGACGGTCAAGCTGTTCGTCATCAGCGGGCTCGGTGCGCTCGTGCTGGGCACGGTGCTCGCCGCGCTGCGGGTCTCCCCCGTGCCCGCGATGCGCGCGTTCGGGGCCGGCTACGTCAACGTGCTGCGCAACACGCCGCTGACGCTCGTGCTGGTGTTCTTCGGGTTCGCGGCGCCCAAGCTCGACATCCCGATCGACTACTTCCCGGCCGCCTGCATCGGCCTGGTGCTCTACACGGCGGCGTTCGTCTGCGAGGCCGTGCGCTCAGGCATCAACACCGTGCCCGCCGGCCAGGCCGAGGCGGCGCGGGCCATCGGGCTGCCGTTCGGCCAGGTGCTCACCCAGGTGGTGCTGCCGCAGGCGTTGCGCGCCAGCGTTCCCCCGCTGGTGAGCGTGCTCATCGCGCTGCTGAAGAACACCACGGTCGCGACCGCGGTGAACGTCGCCCAGGCCGGCTCGCTGCCGGACTACCTCAGCGAGCGGGGCGCCAACCAGCTGTTCGTCAACACCTGGATCGCGTTGATCTTCCTGGCGCTCGTGGTGCCGCTGGCGCTGGCGCAACGGGCGGCCGAGCGGCAGGCGGCGGTCGTGCGATGAGCGGCTCGACGGTGCTGTACGACGCGCCCGGACCCCGGGCGCAGCAGCGCTACCGCCTGCTCGGAGCGGCGACCGTGCTCGTCGTGGTGGCGCTGGTCGCGTTCGTCGTCTGGCGGCTGGTGGCGACCGAGCAGTTCTCGGCGGCACGCACGGCGCAGTTCCAGTACGCGGCGGTGCAGCGCGAGCTGCTGCACGGCTACCTGGCGACCGTCAAGGCGGCCGGGGTCGCGACCGTGCTCGCGCTGGCGCTGGGGGCGCTGCTCGCGGCCGGACGGCTCTCGGACCACGCCGCGGTGCGGGCGCCGTCGGCGGCGCTGGTGGAGTTCTTCCGCGGCGTGCCGCTGCTGATCCTGATGTTCTTCTTCTACTACGGCTCGCTCGAGTACGACCTCGGGCTCACGCCGTTCTGGGCCGTCGTGCTGGGCCTGACCCTCTACAACGGGTCGGTGCTGGCCGAGATCTTCCGGGCCGGCGTGCAGGCGGTGCCGCGCGGGCAGTCCGAGGCGGCCTACGCCCTGGGCCTGCGCAAGACGCAGGTGATGGTGCAGGTGCTGCTGCCGCAGGCGGTGCGCACCATGCTGCCCTCGATCATCAGCCAGCTCGTGGTGCTGCTCAAGGACACCGCGCTCGGCTTCATCCTCACCTACAACGAGCTGCTGTACGTGGCCAAGCAGATCGGTGGCCGCGGGGCGTTCGACTTCCCGTACGTGCTGACCTACCTGGTCGTGGCGGCGATCTACATCGCCACCTGCGTGGCGCTGAGCCTGGTGGCGACGTGGCTGGAGCGGCGGTCGCGCCGGTCGCGCCGCACCGTCGCCCGCGTGCCGGACGACGCCGCGGCTCCGGCCGCCTGAGGCTGCGCCGGTCCGGCGGACCGGGTCAGGCGGACCGGGTCAGGCGGACCGGGTCAGGCGGACCGGGTCAGGCGGGCCGGGTCAGCCCAGCGGCTCGACGTCGTCCGCCGGAGCCTGCGCCCCGTCAGCCGCCAGCGCCTCGCGCACGACGGACATGGCCAGGCCGGCCGGGTAGCCCTTGCGGGCGAGCATCCCGGCCAGCCGGGCCAGCCGCTTGTCGTGCGGCAGGCCGCGGGTGCTGGGCAGCCGCCGCGCCACGAGGTCGCGTGCGGTGCTGGCCTCGTCGTCGTCCTGTACCTGCTCGAGCGCGTCGCGCGCGGTGTCGTCGTCGACGCCCTTGCGGCGCAGCTCGTGGGCCAGGGCCCGTCGGGCGAGGCCGCGGCTGGCCCGCTGCGAGCGCACCAGCATCTCGGCGAACGCGGTGTCGTCGACCAGCCCGACGTCCTCGAACCGGTCGAGCACCCGGGCCGCGACCTCGTCGCTGGCGCCGCGAGCGGCCAGCGTGTCGGCCAGCTGCGCCCGCGAGCGCGGCGCCATGGTCAGCTGCCGCAGCACGATCGAGCGCGCCACCTGCTCGGGATCGGCGTCCGGCGTCTCGTCGGCGGTGCCCCCCGGGGTGGGAGCGCTGGGACCGCGCTGCCCGCCCCGGCGGGACGACCGACGTCCGGTGCTCACGGGCTAGAAGTCGACCTTCGCCTCGGCCAGCTCGACCACGTCGGCCGGGGCGTCGACCCGGGCGCCGATGCCGAGCTTCTCCTTGATCCGCTTCTCGAGCTCGTTGGCCAGGTCGGGGTTGTCGCGCAGGAACGAGCGCGCGTTCTCCTTGCCCTGGCCGAGCTGGTCGCCGTCGTAGGTGTACCAGGCACCGGACTTGCGGACGAAGCCGTGCTCGACGCCCATGTCGATCAGGCCGCCCTCGCGGGAGATGCCCTGGCCGTAGAGGATGTCGAACTCGGCCTGCTTGAACGGCGGGGCCATCTTGTTCTTCACGATCTTGCAGCGGGTGCGGTTGCCGACCGGGTCGGTGCCGTCCTTCAGCGTCTCGATCCGGCGGACGTCGAGCCGCACCGACGCGTAGAACTTCAGCGCCTTGCCACCCGTGGTGGTCTCGGGCGAGCCGAACATCACGCCGATCTTCTCGCGCAGCTGGTTGATGAAGATCGCGGTGGTCTTGGAGTTGCTCAGCGCACCGGTGATCTTGCGCAGCGCCTGCGACATGAGACGGGCCTGCAGGCCGACGTGGCTGTCGCCCATCTCGCCCTCGATCTCGGCGCGGGGCACGAGCGCGGCGACCGAGTCGATGACGATGATGTCGAGCGCGCCGGAGCGGATCAGCATGTCGGCGATCTCGAGCGCCTGCTCACCGGTGTCGGGCTGCGACACCAGCAGGGCGTCGGTGTCGACGCCGAGCTTCTTGGCGTACTCGGGGTCGAGCGCGTGCTCGGCGTCGATGAAGGCCGCGATGCCGCCGGCCTTCTGCGCGTTGGCCACGGCGTGCAGCGCGACGGTCGTCTTGCCCGAGGACTCCGGGCCGTAGATCTCGACCACGCGGCCGCGCGGCAGGCCGCCGATGCCCAGCGCGACGTCGAGCGCGACGGACCCGGTGGGGATCACCTCGATCGGGGCGCGGACGTCGTCGCCGAGGCGCATGACGGAGCCCTTGCCGAACTGGCGGTCGATCTGGGCGAGGGCGGTGTCGAGCGCCTTGTCGCGGTCTGCGGGAGCAGGCATGTGATGTCCTCAGGTGTGCGGCCGGGCCGTGCCGACCGGTGGGTCCGTTGTCGTCGAGGAGGACGCTAGGCGTCCGCACCGACAGCGGTCAGGTCACCACCCGCGGCCTGTGGACCGTGGGACGACGCCCTTCCTGATGTGGACAACCGTACCGAACAGGTGTTCGAGCGGTGGGAGGTTCCGCGGCGTGTCGCGCCGCCGTACGCTGGCGGCATGTGCCGCAGCATCAAGACCTTGCGAGAGCCCTACACCGAGGACGTCGGCCCCGACGACGTGCGCGCCGCCGCCCTGCAGTACGTGCGCAAGATCAGCGGGTTCCGCCAGCCCGCGCCGCACAACGCGGCCGCGTTCGACGCCGCGGTCGCCGCGGTCGCGCAGGCCACGCAGGACCTGCTCGGCGACCTCCAGGTGCGCGGCGCCCGCTCGGCCTGACGGCGGCTACTTCAGCAGCAGCACCGCAAGCCGGCGCCGGGTGACCGCGAGCCCGACCGCGCCCATGGCGAGCAGCACCGCCACGTGCCCCAGCAGCGACCAGCTCACCTGCCCCAGCACCAGCCCGCGCTCGAGCGCGACGCCGTGGTAGAGCGGGGAGAGCTGCACCAGCCAGCGCAGCGCCGCCGGGTAGGCCTGCACCGGGAAGAACGTGCCCGACAGCAGGGTCAGCGGCACGAGCGCCATCTGGATGTAGTCGAAGTCCTGGAAGTTGCGGATCCAGGTGGTGGCGGCCATGCCCACGGCCGAGAACACGAACCCGATCAGCGTCGCCACCGGCAGCGCGAGCACGGCCCACCAGCTCGTGGTGAGGCCCATCGCCACCGAGATCGCCAGGAAACCCAGCACGTAGATCCCGCCGCGCACCAGCGACCAGAGCATCTCGCCGATCGCGATGTCGCGCGGGCCGACCGGCGTGGCCAGCATCGCGTCGAACGTGTGCATGTACTTCAGCTTGAAGAACATGTTGTACGTGGCGTCGAAGACCGCACCGTTCATGGCCGACATCGCCAGCATCGCTGGCGCCATGAACTGCGCGTAGGTGACGGTGCGGCCGTCGGCCAGCGGGATGTCGCCGATCAGCGCGCCCAGCCCGATGCCGAGCGAGAAGAGGTAGAACACCGGCTCGAGGAAGCCGGTGAGGAACGCGACCCACTGGCGCCGGTAGGTCAGGACGTTGCGCTCGACGACGACGCCGGCCAGGGCGAGGGCGCTCATCAGACCACCATCCGTCGCCGCAGCTGGCGCTCGGCCAGCCAGGCACCGACGACCACCCACAGCAGCAGGTAGGCGACGTGCCCGAGGTCGGGACCCAGGTCGAGCGTGCCGAGCGTCGCGTCGCGGGCGAGCGACGACCCGTGCCACAGCGGGACGACGTAGGCCACCGGGTGCATCCAGCCCGGCAGCTGCTCGACCGGGAAGAACGTGCCGGAGAACAGGAACATGGGCACCAGCCCGAGCCGGAACACCAGGTTGAAGGTGGTGTCGGTCTCGGCGCGGGCCGAGATGGCGAACATCGGCGCCGCGTAGGCCAGCGTCACCAGCACCACCGCGACCAGCGAGAGCACGCCGGTCCACGACGGCACGGCGCCCACCACCGTGGCGACCACGAGGAACACGACGGCGCTCAGCAGCGAGCGCAGCGTGATGGCCACCAGGTTGCCGGCCACCACGTCGCGCACGCCGATCGGCGTGGCGAGCATCGCGTGGTACTGCCGCTGCCACTTGATCGCGCCGAGCACGGGGTACGACGCGTCGAAGACGCCGGTCTGCATGGCCGTCGCGACCAGCACCCCCGGGGCGATGAACTGCACGTACGGCACCCCGCCGAGACCCGACGAGCCGCCGCGGTCGACCAGCGAGCCGAGGCCGTAGCCCATGGCCACGAGGTAGAGCAGCGGCGAGACGAACGCGCCGAACAGCGTGCCGCGGAAGGTGCGCCGCATCAGGACGAAGAAGTACTCGAGCACCCGCACGGCGGGGTGGGGCACGGCGGTGGTCGGCGCCGCGGACGGCGGACGGCTCAGCGAGACGGTGCTGGCCATCAGTCGACCAGCGTCCGGCCGGTCAGCCGCAGGAACACGTCCTCGAGCGTGCTGCGCCGCACGAGCGAGGACAGCGGCCGGACGCCGCGCTGGTGCACCGCGGCCGTGGCGGCCTCGCCGTCGTCGACGTAGAGCAGCAGCCGGTCGGGCAGCACCTCGACGCGGTCGGCCACGCCCTCGACGGCCGTGGCGTGCGGTGCGAGGTCGTCGTCCGGGAACCGCAGCTCGAGCACCTCGCGGGTCGACCAGGACTCGATCAGCGAGCGCGGGCTGCCCTCGGCGACGATGCGGCCGCCGTCCATGACGACGAGCCGGTCGCACAGCTGCTCGGCCTCGTCCATGTAGTGCGTGGTGAGGACCAGCGTCACGCCCTGGCGCTTGAGCCGGAACAGGCGGTCCCACAGCACGTGGCGGGCCTGCGGGTCGAGGCCCGTCGTCGGCTCGTCGAGCAGCAGGATCTCGGGCCGGTTGATGAGGGCGCGCGCGATGGTCAGGCGCCGCTTCATGCCGCCGGACAGCGGCTCGACCATGGCGTCGGCTCGCTCGACCAGGTTGGCGAACTCGAGCAGCTCGCCGGCGCGACGACGGCACTCGGCGCGCGAGAGCCCGAAGTAGCGGCCGTAGATCAGCAGGTTGTCGCGCACGGTGAGCTCGCCGTCGAGCGAGTCCTGCT
Organism: Angustibacter peucedani; assembly: GCF_054779595.1. Classification (NCBI taxonomy): domain Bacteria; kingdom Bacillati; phylum Actinomycetota; class Actinomycetes; order Kineosporiales; family Kineosporiaceae; genus Angustibacter; species Angustibacter peucedani. Next base: position 553 of record NZ_BAAGXY010000124.1, on the reverse strand, counting down.
GCGGGACGACGCCGAGCCGGGCCCGGATCTGGGCGCCCTGGGTGCGCGGGTCGAGCCCGAGGATCTGCAGGTCGCCGCCGGACGGCGGGGACACGCAGCCGATCATGCGCATGGTGGAGGACTTGCCGGCGCCGTTCGGCCCGAGGAACCCGAAGGCCTCCCCGCGCTCGACCTGGACGTCGATGCCGTCGACGGCCGTGAAGTCGCCGAACTGCTTGCGCAGCCCCTCGGCGCGGATCAGCACCTCGGTGCCGGCACCTGCCCCGTCACCGTGCTGCACCGCCTGCTGCGTCGTCGTCCCGTCATCCACCCGAGCGACCCTAGCCAGGCGGTCCGACACCCGCGACGCGATATCGGGGGCAGGTCCCGGTGACGCAGATCACCACCGCGTACGCTCGCTGCTGCAACCCGGCGCCGGGCTGAGGCGTCTGCCCTGGTGACCGGGATCTGCACGCCTCGATCGGGGGACCACATGCCGCACCACACCACCGCGCACCCGCGCCGCCCGCTGCTCGCGCTCGGCGCGGCCGCGCTGGCCGTCGTCGCCGTCCGG
>NZ_BAAGXY010000123.1:0-5561 GCF_054779595.1 Angustibacter peucedani | reverse complement strand
GCAGCACGCGCGCGCAGAGCAGCTCGAGCGGGCGGTGCGCGAGGAGCACGAGGCCCGCGAGCGGGTGGCCGCCCGCCGTGCCCGGCGCCAGCGCGAGGCGGAGGTGGCGCACGCCGTCGCCGTCGGCGCGACCTACGCGCACGACCTGCTCTCGCGCACGCTGGAGGCCGCGACGACCGAGCGGGACGCCGCGCAGGCCTCGCGCTCGCACCGCGAGGCCGAGCTGACCGACGTCCGGGCCCGTCTGCGCACCCTCGAGGACGAGCTGCGCGAGCTCACCGACTCGGTGCACCGCGACGAGGTCGCCCGCACCCAGCAGCGGCTGCGCATCGAGACCTTGCAGGCCAAGGCGGTCGAGGAGCTCGGCGTCGACCCCGAGGTGCTGCTCGAGGAGTTCGGCCCGCACCAGCTGGTGCCGCCGTCCGTCCCGGTCCCCGGCGAGCCCGAGCCCGAGACGCCGCCCGAGCCCACCGCCTACGTGCGCGAGGAGCAGGAGAAGCGGCTGCGCAAGGCCGAGCGCGCGCTGAACCTGCTGGGCCGGGTCAACCCGCTCGCCCTCGAGGAGTACGCGGCGCTGGAGGAGCGGCACAAGTTCCTCACCGAGCAGCTCGCCGACCTCGGCCGCAGCCGCACCGACCTGCTCGACATCGTCAAGGAGGTCGACGAGCGGGTCGAGCAGGTCTTCACCGCCGCCTACCACGACACCGCCGCGCAGTTCGAGCGCGTGTTCGCCCGGCTGTTCCCCGGTGGCGAGGGCCGGCTGGTGCTCACCGACCCCGACGACATGCTCACGACCGGCATCGAGGTCGAGGCCCGCCCGCCCGGCAAGAAGGTCAAGCGGCTCTCGCTGCTGTCGGGTGGCGAGCGCTCGCTCACGGCGGTCGCGCTGCTGGTGGCGATCTTCAAGGCCCGGCCGAGCCCGTTCTACGTCATGGACGAGGTCGAGGCCGCGCTCGACGACACCAACCTGGGCCGGCTGATCGTGATCATGGAGGAGCTGCGCGAGTCCAGCCAGCTCATCGTCATCACGCACCAGAAGCGCACCATGGAGGTCGCCGACGCGCTGTACGGCGTCACCATGCGCGGCGACGGCGTGACCACCGTGGTGAGCCAGCGGCTGCGCGAACCGACCAGCGCATGACGCGCGCCCGATTTGAGCCGACCGCCGTGCGTGAGGCACGGTAGAGCCATGACCACCGTGATCGTCGGCATGCTCATCGCCGTGCTCATCGCGGCCGTCGTCGTGGCCCTGGTGGCCGTGCCGGCGCGCCGGGAGGGCCGCGACATCCTGACCCCGCAGGGCGAGCAGCTGGTGCAGGCGGCCCGCGAGCGCACGGTCGACGCCGTCGGCGCCGCGCGCGACAAGGTCGGCGACCTCGCCGACCGCCTGCCCGCGCGCAGCGGCGACCAGCCGGGGCCGGGCGGCACGACGAGCACCCAGGCCCCGTCGTCCGACATCGACCTGCGCCCGCAGACCACGGACGTCGGCCAGCACCGCGCCTGAGCCCCGGCGCCGCGTCTGGGAGGATCGGTCGTCGTGGACCCGTTGACCCTCACCATCGTCCTGGTCGTCGCGATCGCCCTGCTCGTCGGCGGCCTCGCCGTCGGCCTGGTGCGCGGCCGTGGCCGTCGCCAGGCCCCGCCCGCGCCCCGACCCGGCACCGACTACGCACCCGGCGTCGGTGACGACGCCACCCCGCCGCGCGACGCGCCGAAGCGCAGCGTGCAGGACGTCGACGTCCTCGATTGCGAGCCCGCGGTCGAGGTGCCGGACGATGCGGCCGAGCTCGACGCCGCCACCCTCGAGCGCCCCGCACCCAGCCGCGGTCGTCTGCACCGGCTGCGGTCGCGGCTGGCCCGGTCCAACGGGGCCTTGGGCCAGGGCCTGCTGCAGCTGCTCTCGCGCGACCGCATCGACGAGGAGACCTGGGAGCAGGTCGAGGAGACGCTGCTCGGCGCCGACCTCGGCGTCGGCCCGACCACCGAGCTGGTCGACCGCCTCCGCACGCAGGTCAAGGTCGACGGCGTGGGCGACCCCGAGACGCTGAAGGCGTTGCTGCGCAGCGAGCTCGTCGCGCTGGTCGACCCGTCCATGCCCCGCGCCCTGGCGATCGACGGCGTCGTCGGCCGACCCGCCGTCGTCCTGGTCGTGGGCGTCAACGGCACCGGCAAGACCACGACGGTCGGCAAGCTCGCCCGCGTCCTGGTGGCCGAGGACCGCGACGTCGTGCTCGGCGCGGCCGACACCTTCCGCGCCGCGGCCGCCGACCAGCTCGAGACCTGGGGCAGCCGCGTCGGCGTGCCGACGATCCGCTCCGACCGCGACGGCGGCGACCCGGCAGCCGTCGCGTTCGACGCCGTCCAGGCGGCGATCGAGACCGAGGCGGACGTCGTCCTGATCGACACCGCCGGGCGGCTGCAGAACAAGGCCGGCCTGATGGACGAGCTCGGCAAGGTCAAGCGCGTGGTCGAGAAGCGCTCGCCGGTCGACGAGGTCCTGCTCGTGCTCGACGCCACCACGGGCCAGAACGGCATGCGCCAGGCCAAGGTCTTCGGCGAGGTCGTCGACATCACCGGCATCGTCCTCACCAAGCTCGACGGCACCGCCAAGGGCGGCATCGTCGTGGCCGTGCAGCGCGAGCTGGGCGTGCCGGTCAAGCTCGTGGGCCTGGGGGAGGGCCCGGACGACCTCGCGCCGTTCGACGCCGAGGAGTTCGTCGACGCCCTGCTGGCCTGAGACCGCCGTCTCGCCCTGCGGGACGGCAGCGGGTCCGCAACACGGGTTTCACACCGCGGGTCGTCTCGTCACCTGGCTGTAACACGCAGGGAGCGACGGCGAAACAGCCGCTGGGGATGGTCGGAGCACCTTCCAGACGGCCCGCCCGGGCCGCCCGACCCCCCGTGATGGAGGTTGCCGTGGTGAACACCGGCGACACCGCCTGGGTCCTGACCAGCGCCGCCCTGGTGCTGCTCATGACGCCCGGTCTCGCGCTCTTCTACGGCGGCATGGTGCGCCAGAAGAGCGTGCTCAACATGATGATGATGAGCTTCGGCGCGCTGGGCCTGATCGCCGTGCTCTGGGTGCTGTACGGCTACTCGTTCGCGTTCGGCAACGACGTGGGCGGCGGCCTGCTCGGCAGTCCCACCGAGTTCCTGGGGCTGAAGGGGCTGATGGCCGACACGACGTCCGAGGGCGGCGGTCTGCCGGCCATGGCGTTCGTCGCGTTCCAGGCCGTCTTCGCGATCATCACGGTCGCGCTGGTCTCGGGCGCCATCGCCGACCGGGCCAAGTTCTCGGCCTGGATGGTCTTCGCCGGCATCTGGGCCACGGTGGTCTACTTCCCGATCGCCCACTGGGTCTTCGACTTCACCCTCACCGACGACGACGGCACCGTCACGCACGTCGGCGGCTGGGTCGCCAACAACCTCAAGGCGATCGACTTCGCCGGCGGGACCGCGGTGCACATCAACGCCGGCGCCGCGGGCCTCGCGCTCGCCCTGGTGCTCGGCAAGCGGATCGGCTTCGGCAAGGACCCGATGCGCCCGCACAACCTCACGCTGGTCATGATCGGCGCCGGGCTGCTGTGGTTCGGCTGGTTCGGCTTCAACGCCGGCTCGGCCCTGGCGGCCAACAACTCGGCGTCCGTCGTCTTCGTCAACACGATGGTCGCGACGTCGGCGGCGATGCTGGGCTGGCTGCTGACCGAGCGCATCCGCGACGGCCACGCGACGTCGCTGGGTGCGGCGTCCGGCGTCGTGGCCGGTCTGGTCGCCATCACGCCGTCCTGCTCGTCGGTGTCGCCGCTGGGCGCCATCGCGGTCGGCGGGATCGCGGGCGTGGTCTGCGCCCTGGCCATCGGGCTGAAGTTCAAGCTCGGGTACGACGACTCCCTGGACGTCGTCGGCGTCCACCTCGTCGGCGGACTGTGGGGCACGCTGTCGATCGGCTTCTTCGCCACCGCGGCCGCTCCGGCCGGCGTGGACGGGCTGCTGTACGGCGGCGGCGTCGACCAGCTCTGGCGGCAGGCCGTCGGCGCGGGTGCGGTCCTCGTCGTGTCGTTCGTCCTCGCCTACGTGATCGGCACCGTGATCGACAAGACCATGGGCTTCCGCATCACCGAGGAGGCCGAGGTGGCCGGGATCGACTCCGTGGAGCACGCCGAGACCGGGTACGACCTGGCCGGCGTGGGGGCGAGCGGGTTCCGTCCCTCGCTCGGCTCGTCCTCGTCGGTCCCCACGAGCTCGGAGGTGTCGGCATGAAGCTGGTAACCGCGATCATCAAGCCGCACAAGCTGGACGACGTGAAGAGCGCCCTGGAGTCCTTCGGGGTGCAGGGCATGACGGTCAGCGAGGCCAGCGGCTACGGCCGCCAGCGCGGCCACACCGAGGTCTACCGGGGCGCGGAGTACACCGTCGACCTGGTGCCCAAGGTGCGCGTCGAGGTGCTGGTCGACGACGACGCCGCGTCCGACGTCGTCGAGGTGCTCGTCAAGAGCGCGCAGACCGGTCGGATCGGCGACGGCAAGGTGTGGAGCGTCCCGGTCGACGACGTGGCCCGCGTGCGCACGGGCGAGCGCGGCCTGGACGCGATCTAGCGCGTGCGAGACCTGCGCGCCGAGCGCCTGACGTCGGCGGCCCGGTCCCCGTCGTGGCACCGCGACGACGGGCCGGGTCGCCGGCAGGTGCTGACCGACCTGGTGGACGGCTGGCTGGGGGAGCTGTGGGCCGACGCGGTCGCGCAGACGCCCGCGGCCGGGTCGGGCACGGCCGGCGTGGCGCTCGCCGCGGTCGGCTCGCTGGCCCGCGGCGACGCCGGGCCGGCGAGCGACCTCGACCTGGTGCTGCTGCACCACGGCCACGCGCTCGCGGCCGACGAGGTCGCGGCGCTCGCCGACCGCGTCTGGTACCCGGTGTGGGACGCCGGGATGCGCCTCGACCACTCGGTGCGCACCCCGGCGCAGTGCCGCGAGGTCGGCGGCCACGACCTGGCGGCCGGTGTCGGCCTGCTCGACCTGCGGGTCGTCGCCGGGGACGCCGAGCTGGTCGCGGCCACCCGCAGCCGCCTGCTCGACGACTGGCGCGGTGCGGCCCGGCGCCGCCTGCCCGAGCTGCTGGACGCGCTCGACGAGCGGGCCGAGCGGTTCGGCGAGGCGGCCCACCTGCTCGAGCCCGACCTGAAGGAGAGCCGCGGCGGGCTGCGCGACGTCACGCTGCTGCGGGCGCTGTCGGCGTCCTGGCTGGCCGACCGGCCGCACGGCCCGGTCGACGCCGCGCACCGGGTGCTGCTCGACGTCCGGGACGCGCTGCAGGTCGTGACGGGGCGGCCGACGGACACGCTGGTGCTGCCCGAGCAGGACACCGTGGCCGGCCTGGTCGGCGCGGACGACGCCGACGACCTGCTGACGCGCGTGTCCGGCGCGGCGCGCACCATCTCGTACGCGGTCGACACCACGGTGCGCCGCGCCCGCCACGCGGTGCCGTCGCGCCGGCTGCGCCGCGGACCGCGCCGCCCGCGGCTGCGTCCGCTGGGCCACGGGCTGGTCGAGCACGACGGCGAGCTG
>NZ_BAAGXY010000122.1:0-7926 GCF_054779595.1 Angustibacter peucedani | reverse complement strand
AACGGTAATGGCAACTCCTTGGCTCACAGAACGACATGGCTACGATCCGACTTGCCGACGGCGACGCCGGAGCGCTGCTCGCGAACCAGGTGCGCTCGACCGTCGCCGCCACGGCCGAGCAGGTGCTGCAACGGGTCGGGCACGCCCTGGGCCCGGCCCCGCTCGCCCTGGACGACGTCCACGCCCGCCGCGTCGCCGACCTGACGGTCTACCTGCGCCAGCACCACGCCGAGCGCGACGTGGCGGCGATCGGGCGCGCGGTGGCCGCCGGCGCCGCTCCCTGGTGACCGCCGTGCCGACCTTCACCCACCTCGAGCCGGGCACCGCCGAACCCGCGTGGCAGCGGTGGTTCGCGCGCCAGCAGCTGCCCGGGCTCGACCTGCCGCACGGAGCGCACCTCGTGGTGGTCGCAGCCCACCCGGACGACGAGACGCTCGGCGCCGGCGGGCTGGCGGCGACGGTCGCGAGCCGGGGTGGTCGGGTCGACGTCGTCGTCGCCACGGACGGCGAGTCGTCGCACCCGGGGTCGACGACCACGACCCCCGCCGAGCTCGCCGTCCGCCGGGGCGAGGAGGTGCGCGCGGCCGTCGCCGAGCTCGCGCCCGACGCCCGGCTGCACCGGCTCCAGCTGCCGGACGGCGCGCTGGCAGACCACGCCGCGCAGCTGCGCGAGACGCTGGACCGGTTGCTGCACGACGGATCTGGTGAGCCGGTCCTGGTCGCCGCACCCTGGCGGGACGACCGCCATCCCGACCATTCGGCGGCTGGCGAGGTGGCCGCCGCGGCGGCGAGCGACCACGGGCTGGTGCTCCTGGAGTACCCGGTCTGGGCCTGGCACTGGGGCGACCCGGAGGCGCCGCCCTTCCCGCCGAGCCGTACCCAGGTGCTGCCGCTCGCCGCAGAACCGTTGCGCCGCAAGCAGATCGCGCTCGACCACCACGTCTCGCAGGTCGAGCCGCTGTCGGCCGCGCCGGGTGACGAGGTGCTGCTGCCGGCCGAGGTCCTCGCGCAGTTCCGTCGTCCGCACGAGACCTTCGTCGTCACCGAGCCGGCCGCGCGTCGTTCGGTACCGGCGGCCTTCTTCGAGGAGTTCTACGCCGACAACGCCGACGACCCGTGGGGCTTCGAGACCCGCTGGTACGAGCGGCGCAAGCGTGCGATCACCCTGGCCAGCCTGCCGCGCGAGCGGTTCCGTCGCGCCTTCGAGCCCGGGTGCTCGACCGGCCTGCTGACCGTCGAGCTGGCGACCCGGTGCGACGAGGTCGTGGCCTGGGACGTCGCCGAGCCGGCGGTCGAGGCCGCCCGCCGCCGCACGGCGAGCCACCCGCACGTCGCGGTCGACCAGCGCGCCGTGCCCGGTGGCTGGCCGGCCGGCACCTTCGACCTGGTGCTGCTCAGCGAGGTCGGCTACTACACCGCCGGTTCCGACCTGCGCGAGCTGGTCGACCGGGCGGCCGGCTGCCTCGCCGACGACGGCGTCCTCGTGGCCTGCCACTGGCGGCACCCGGTGGCCGAGCACCCGACCCGGGGCGACGACGTCCACGCGGCGCTGCACGCCCACCCGCGGCTGACCTCGCTCGCCCGTCACGTCGAGGAGGACTTCGTGCTCGACGTCCTGGTGCCTGCCCCCGCCACCAGCGTGGCGCGGGCGGGCGGTCTCGCGCCGTGAGCCGGCGGTGGCCGGTGCCGGCCGTGCAGCACGTGCTGGTGGTGGTCCCGGCGCGCGACGAGCAGGAGCTGCTGCCGGGCTGCCTCGACGCCCTCGCAGTCGCCGTCGGGGCGCTCGCCGTGCCGGCCACCGTCGTGGTCGCGCTCGACCGGTGCACCGACGCCACGGCCGACGTCGTGGCCGGGCGACCCGGCGTGGTGGGCTTGCGCACGCAGGTCGGGTCGGCCGGGGGCGCGCGGCGGCACGGGGTGCGGCACGGGCTGCGGCGCCTGGCGCAGGCCGACCCGGCACCGCCGTGGTCGTCAGTGTGGCTGGCCAGCACGGACGCCGACAGCCAGGTGCCGCCGTCCTGGCTGCACGACCAGGTCGAGCTCGCGGACGCGGGCGTCGACCTGCTGCTCGGCACGGTCGACCTGGCGCCCGAGCACGTCGACCCGGTGGCCACGGCCTGGCGCCGCGACTACGCCGACCGGCTGCGGCCCGGCGGCGGCCACCCGCACGTCCACGGCGCCAACCTCGGCGTGCGGGCCAGCCGGTACCTCGCCGCGGGCGGGTTCCCGCGGGTGCGCTCGCACGAGGACGTCGCGCTCAGCCGGTCGGTGGCGCGCCTGCCGGGCGCCGTGGTGGTCACGACGTCCTCGGGTCCGGTCCTGACCAGCGCGCGCCGCCACGGCCGCGCCCCCGAGGGCGTCGGCGCCGACCTGCGGCGCCTGGCCGGTCACCCGCGCGGCGCGGGTCCGCTTCGAGTGGCGGGACCTCTCGATCCCGGCTACTCATGGGGGGACGACGGCGCGGGTGGCGCCGGAGCGGTGCCGGTGCCGGCCACCGGGTGACCTCCAGGAGGAGACATGAGCGAGAGCACACCGGACCCGACCACCGAGGGCCCCGCGGACGGCGGCGCGACCGGCGTGCCGGGCCAGCAGGACGGCGGTGCTGACGGCGGTGCTGACGGCGGCGCCGAGGGCCCCGCGGACGGCGGTGCCGACGGCACGCCCGGCCAGCACGACGGCGGTGCCGACGGCGGCGCCTGACCGCCCGCCCGAGCTGCACACCTGGCCCCTCACCGGGCCGCACCTGACGAGGGGCACCCGCGAGACGCACGCGGGTGCCCTTCGCGTTGCTCCGAACGGGTCAAGCGACGGCGCGCACGTGCCGACGCATCCCTCGTGGGAGCAGAGCGCAGCGCCGCCCGCCGGCGCCAGCACGTCGCCGAATCGCCGCGCGCGACCGTCGTCCAGGTCGCCCGCGTGGTGTCGGTGCTGTTCGTCGTGCTCGCGGTCGCGCACGTCCTGAACCTCACCGGTGGCGCCCGCGTCGCCCTGGTCGCCCTGACGCTGGCGTTCAGCGTCGCGGCCGCCGGGGTCGCCGTCGCAGCCGCCCGCCGCCTCGTCCCCCGGCACCTGCTCGAGCCGGCCCTCACCGCGGTCGTGGCGCTGCCCGTCGTCCACTCGCTCGTGCACGTCGCCGTGACCGGCTTCCTGCGCCAGACCATCGTGCTGATGCTGACCGTGGTCGGCATGGGTGCGGTCGTGACGTCGCGGCGCGTGCTGGTGGCGCTCGTCGGCCCGGCGCTCGCGGTCTGGCTCGTCGTCGTGGCACTCGGTCCGCAGCGCGAGCTCGCGGTGGTCGAGCCGTTCGTCCTCGGCCTCGCGCTCGCCGCGTACATGGCCTACGTCGTGCACGGCGTGCGGGCCCGCGCCGAACGGTCGCTGCGCGAGGGTGCGGCGCAGCTCGACGCCCAGGTCGCCGAGCTCACCGCCGCCCGCGAGCGGGTCGAGGCGTCGGAGCAGCGCTACCACGGGGTGTTCGAGGACAGCCCGGTCGGCATCGGCCTGGCCGACGAGCACGGCCACTTCGTCGAGGTGAACCACGCCCTCGCCACGCTGCTCGGCCGCTCGCCCGAGGAGCTGTTCGGCCGGTCGTCGCGCGAGTTCACCCACGTCGACGACCTCGCGATGCACGGCCGGGCGCAGCAGCTGCTCGCGGCCTCCGAGGACGGGGTGCTGCGCGTCGAGAAGCGCTACCGGCGCCCGGACGGCGAGCTCGTCTGGGCCTGGCTCACCATCACCGCCGTGCCGGGACCGCAGGGCCAGCAGTGGACCCTCGCCCACGTGCAGGACGTCACCGACCGCAAGCAGGCCGAGCTCGAGCTGCAGCACTCGCGCGAGGACCTCGCCGCCGTCGCCGACGTCGCGCGCTGCGGCCAGTCCGGCCTCGACCCGCGGCCGGTCGTCGTGGAGGCCGTGAAGCGGCTGGCCGGCGCGCACTCGGTCGCGCTCGCCGAGGCCGACGGCGACGACCTGCTCGTCACCGCGAGCGCGGGCATCCCCACCGACGGCACCCGGATCGCGCGCACCGCCACGTCGGCCAGCGTGCACGCCTTCAACCACGGCGAGCGCGTCTTCATCCCGGACATCACCGACAACCCGCTGGTCAACCCGGCGCTCGCCGAGCTCACCGGCACCCGCTCGACGCTGGTCGAGCCCGTCCGCAGCGACGGCGTCGTCGTCGCGGTGCTCGTCGTCGGCTGGACCCACCCGGTGACCAGCCTGGAGGACCGCGCCGCGGCCGTCGTCGGCACGATCGCCGACGAGACCGGTGCGGCGCTGACGGCCCAGGTGCTGCGCAGCCAGCTCCAGTCGCTCGCGACGACCGACCCGCTCACCGGGCTGGTCAACCGGCGCGGCTGGTACGAGCGGCTGCAGCTGCTGACGGCGCAGTCACGTCGTACCGGCGAGCCGCTGACCCTGGCACTCGCCGACCTCGACCACTTCAAGGCCTACAACGACGAGTTCGGCCACGAGACCGGCGACCAGCTGCTGCGGGCCTTCGCCGACGCGTCGGCCCGGGTGCTGCGCGAGGTGGACGTCGTCGCCCGATGGGGCGGCGAGGAGTTCGCCATCGCGCTGCCGGGCTGCGACGCCGAGCAGGCCGTGCAGGCGCTGGACCGCCTGCGGCTGGCCGTCCCGGGCGCCCAGACGTGCTCGTTCGGCATCGCGACGTGGGACACCGCCGAGACCGTCACCGCCGGCCTCAAGCGCGCGGACGACGCCCTGTACCGCGCGAAGGCCGCCGGCCGGAACCGGATCGCCTCGTAGGTCGATCGCTTCCACGGAAGGGAACCACCCGTTCGCCGACGGCGCCCGGCTACAGGAGCGCCCCGCGACGGTCGACGTCATAGGTGTCGGAGCAGGTCTCGGGAAAGGGTCGGTCGGTGACGGTCACGGTGGGTGGGGGCAGCGGGACGTCGTCGGACGTCGTCTCGCCGCTGGCGCGCATCGCGCGGCAGGCGATCCACGACCGCGACGGCGCGATCGTCGCGCACGAGCTGCTCTTCCGCGGCGGCTCGAGCAACGCGGCCGACCTGTCGATGGCGGCGCCGTCGCCGCTGCGGTCCGAGGGAGCGCCCTCCGTCGGCGACCTGGCGACCTCGCAGGTCATCACCTCGACGTTCGGCGACTTCGGCGTCGACCAGCTCGGCAACGGCAAGCCGTTGTTCATCAACCTGACCCGCGCCTTCCTCGTCGGCTCGCTGCCGATGCCGTTCGGCCCCAGCGACCTGGTGCTCGAGGTGCTCGAGGACGTGGCGGTCGACGACGAGCTGCTCGAGGGCGTGCGGGAGCTGCGATCGCGCGGCTTCCGGCTCGCGGTCGACGACTTCGTCGGCGAGGAGCACCGCCGCCCGCTGCTCGGCATCGCGGACGTCGTCAAGATCGAGGTCACCTCGGTGTGGGAGCGGCTCGGCGCTCTCGTCGCGCAGACCCGCGAGGACGCCCCGGGCGCGCAGCTGCTCGCCGAGCGCGTCGAGGACGCGGCGATGCTGCAGACCTGCCTCGACCTCGGCTTCGACCTGTTCCAGGGCTACCACTTCCACCGCCCGACGATGCTCCAGGCGGCGCGGCTCTCGCCGACCCAGCTCGGCTGCCTGCAGCTGCTGCGGGTGCTCAACGACCCCGACGCGACGACGTCCGACATCGAGCGCGCGGTGGCCGGCGACCCCGGGCTCAGCCTGCGGGTGCTCGGCACGGCGAACTCGGCCGGCGTGGCCAGCACCGCGCAGCGCCAGATCACCTCGTTGCGCCAGGCCGTCGTGCTGCTCGGCCCGGCCGCCCTCAGCGCGTGGGTCATGCTCACGCTCGTCGGCGGCTCGACCGGTGCGGCGTCCGACCGGCTCGCCACCGTCATCGCCCGCGCCGCCTGCTGCCGGCTGGTCGCCGACCGCCACCGCCTGGCCCAGCCGGGAGAGGCGTACACCGCCGGGCTGCTCAGCGGCGTGGCGTGGTTGCTCGGGGCCGACGTCCGCTCGATCGCCGAGGGCGCCGGCCTTCCCGAGCGCGTCGTCGACCAGCTCGTGCACGGCCACGGACCGCTCGGCGCGGTGCTCGACGCCGTCACGGCGCACGAGCTCGGCGACCCGCTCGCGGGTCCGCGCTACGGCGTCTCGGCGTTCGCCCTGTCGCGCGCCTACCTCGAGTCGTGGTCGGCCGCCGTCGCGCTGGTGAGCGACACGCTCGGCACCTGAGGCGCTCGCGCGGTGCCATGATCGTCGGCGTGAGGAACGCCTACGCGCACACCGCCGACCTCGTCGTCGGGGCCTCGGCCGACGACCGCGCGCCGGGTGGTGCGATCACCCTCGCGCTCTGCGGCAGCTGGGAGCACGACGGCCCGTGCCCGCTGGCCCCGCACCACACCGCGGTCGAGCGGGTGGGTCCGGTGCTGCACGTCCGCACGCTGTTCGCCGCCGCGCCGGACGACGAGCCCCGCGTGCGCACGCTCATCGGCGAGGCGCTGGGGTCGGGGGCGCTCGACGGACCCGACGGCCGGACGTCGTCCTGGACCCTCGTGCGCGAGGGCGCCGACGACGTCCGGGACGACGAGCGCGACCACGCCGAGCGGTTGGCGCAGCAGGACTAGAGCCGGAAGCGGGTCGCGCCGCCCGGCTCCTCCGACAGCACGACGGTGACCTCGCGCGGCACGACCCGGAAGACGCGCCACGGGGGCGGTCCGGCCGAGGGGGCGCTGAACGGCGCCGTGACCGCGGTGCCGGGCTCGTCGACGGTGGCCGGCCAGCCGCCGTCCGCATAGCGCTGCACCGCCGCGGCCACCTGGCCGGGGTCGTCGACGAGCGTCACGTCGCCGTCGACCGCGAGGTCGAGACCAGGCAGCGGGACGGCGATCGAGCAGCGCCCGGTGCGCAGCGCGTTCTGGGCCTTGCGCGCACCGAGCCCGCTGGTGAACCAGAACGCGTCGTCGAACCACAGGGCGCCCACGCCGGTGAGGTGCGTGCTGCCGTCGGGGTTGGTGGTGGCCAGCCATTGGGTCGTCGGCCGGTCGGCCGGACGCGCGCGGTCGAGGCCGGCGTCCAGCTCGTCCTTCACCTGCTGCCACGGCACGGGCGGCAGGTCGTAGAGGTCTGCCAGGTTCTTGGTGTCCATGCGGGGGTAGACCTCCCGTGGCGCCCGGACTCATCGGGTGGTCTCTGCGATGCTGGCGCGCGACGGAGGGGGGAGCGTGGGACGAGGGCGAGCCCTGCTGGTCGTGGCCGGCGGTGTCCTGGTGATGCCGGGCTGCGTCAGCGGCATCGCTGGCGTCCGGTTCGTCGGGCAGGTGACGCAGGTGTCGGGCGAGCAGGTCTGCATCGGCGCACCCGAGGCTGGCGGGCAGTGCGTGATGAAGGACGGGCTCACCGAGGACCTGCGGGTCGACGACTGCGTCGACGTCGAGGTGCCGGACGTGAGGTCGGGCCCGTCGCGGGCCGAGCGCGTGACGGTCGTGGACCGCGCGGAGCACCCGCACGAGTGCCCGGCCGGCGGCTGACGTCGTCGTCCACCTGTGGACAGCGGTGGTCACGTCGTCCACAGGTCTGTTGTGCCGCAGCGGTTTGTCGGTTGCTGCCTCTAGGTTTGACGCATGACGACAACCGCCGGGCGACCGCCCTCCACTGCCGTGTGGCAGGTGGCGGACGCCGGGCTGGGCGCCGAGCTGCGACGGTTCGAGCACCAGGTGCGCATGGCCGAGGTGGCGATGGTGCAGGTCGCGGCCGAAGCCCAGCAGCGGGGATTGCCGCGGCAGAGCGGGTGCCGTGACCTGGCGGCGTGGGTGCGGCGCGAGCTGCCGGCGGTGAGTCCGGGTGAGGCGGCGCGGATCGCCGCCCGGGCCGAGGCGTTCTACCGCTCGCCCGCCGCGCCCGAGCTGGAGCCGACCCGGGAGGCGCTGCTGGCGGGAGTGATCAGCGGGGAGCAGGCCGATGTCATCGC
>NZ_BAAGXY010000121.1:0-1140 GCF_054779595.1 Angustibacter peucedani | reverse complement strand
ATATGTGGCTGGTGAATGATTAGCAAAGCCCGTGTTCGCTTCGTGCATACCTTCAACTACGCAGACATGCACCACTACCCATCGTACTTTTCCGATATTGAACGGCACTTCATCTTAGTGGCGTTAAATAATAAGCACTTTTACTACTCACTGTTTTTGCGGTCACTCCAATAGATGCCCTTTTCAGTGCCGCATTAAATGCAACTAACGTTACCGGTCTTGGAGTTGTCTTGGTACGATGTGAATGGCTCTGAAACAAAAACACATCTTCAGGATACTTCTCCCTGCGGGAGTGGAGAATTCTTTTAACTCCTGGCTTAAGAGCAATGCATCTTTCCCTCAGTCCTTTTGTGGCTGAAAGAACAAGAATATCATGGCTCACATCATCAAACTTTGCCCCAAGAAGCTGTCCGGGCTTAGCCTGACTCAGATACAACATTGCCCAGAGATCTGACCATGTATCAGAAATATTCTCAAGATTCCGCTTGATAGCAATAAATTCAACTACGGTAAGCCCCCACACATCTCTCATCATTCCTTTCAGTAGATCCTCTTGTTACATGAAGCTTATGTACAAACAGAATCTTCATGGTTGTAACATTCAATATTCGAATTACCGAACAGTGCCCAGCAACCGTAGCTCATTTTTACATATGGCTGTCCGAAACATCAAACATCCTGCTCTCATACTAAGAATTTTTTGTTCTGAACGTTTGCAGTTCCGTATTGTCTAAATGAAAAGTTCATAAAAAAGGTTCAACATGGCAACGTTTATAATCGCAAGTACCGTAGTTGTTGCTCTTGGCTTGATAGTATTGAGCCTGATCAAAATTGGCATAAGCACATCGAATAACCCGGATGAATTTTAATGTGTTGAAGTTCGTGTAACGTCTTTATTTACTGGGAATTTTTTATATAGAGTACAAACGGCCACATCGTAAATGATCGCCACCTGCTTCCGATCCACTCCGTTTGCGATCAACCTGCCAGCCTGAGCCCATTGCTCAGGTGTCAATTTTGGCCGCCTCCCACCGATTCGCCCTTTCTCACGGGCTGCGGCCAACCCAGCCCGAGTGCGCTCCACTATCAACTCCCTCTCCATTTCAGCCAGAGCTGACATGATATGAAAGATGAAGCGGC
>NZ_BAAGXY010000120.1:0-1757 GCF_054779595.1 Angustibacter peucedani | reverse complement strand
CGGCCGCGAGGTCGGGGCCGCCGTCCCGGACGTCGTCCGCCACCGCCGCGCGGAACAGGTCGTCGCGCTCGAGGGCCGCTGCCAGCGGCGTCGCCCCGGCCGAGGCCCGGCGACCTGGTGCGAACCGGCGCACCGGCACCAGCGGCGCGGGCACGTCGGCGTCGGGCAGGCCGCCCAGCACCTGGGCCGCGACGTCGAGCACCCGGCGGCGCACGGCGTCCGGCAGCGCGACCGGGGCCGCGGGGGCGGAGTCCGGCGCGGGCTCGGGGCTCGCCGTCGACACCCCGGCAGCGTAGGTCAGCGCGCCTCGGCGCCGCTGTCGGCGCCCCGACATACCCTCCGGGACGTGAGGATGGTCCAGGGCACGCTCGACGAGCTGGGCACGCCGCTGCCCGACGTCGAGTTCGTCGTGGTCGACCTCGAGACCACCGGTGGCTCGCCCCGCGAGGCAGCGATCACCGAGATCGGCGCGGTGCGGGTGCGCGGCGGCGAGGTCGTGGGCGAGTTCCAGACGCTGGTCAACCCCGGCAGCCCCATCCCGCCGTTCATCGCGCTGCTCACCGGCATCACCGACCAGATGGTGCGCGACGCGCCGCGGGTCGAGCAGGTGCTGCCGTCGTTCCTGGAGTTCGCGCGCGGCAGCGTCCTCGTGGCGCACAACGCGCCGTTCGACGTCTCCTTCCTCAAGGCCGCCACCAGCCGCTGCGGCCGCGACTGGCCCGGCTTCGCCGTCGTCGACACCGTGCACCTGGCCCGCCAGGTCGTCACCAACGACGAGGTGCCCAACCGCAAGCTCAGCTCGCTGGCCCGGCTGTTCGGCTCGCCGACGACACCTGACCACCGGGCGCTCACCGACGCGCGCGCCACGGTGCACGTGCTGCACGGCATGCTCGAACGCGTCGGGTCGCTCGGCGTGCACTCGTTCGAGGAGCTCGTCACCTTCACCTCGCGGGTCTCCCCCGCCCAGCGCCGCAAGCGCCACCTGGCCGAGGGCCTGCCGAACGCGCCGGGCGTCTACGTGTTCCGCGACGCGCGCGACGAGGTCCTCTACGTCGGCACCTCGCGCGACCTGCGCACCCGCGTGCGCACCTACTTCACGGCCTCCGAGCACCGCACCCGCATGGCCGAGATGGTCGCGATCGCCGAGCGGGTCGACCCGATCGTGTGCGCCACCACGCTCGAGGCCGAGGTGCGCGAGCTGCGCCTGATCGCCGAGCACAAGCCGCGCTACAACCGCCGCTCGCGGTTCCCCGAGCGCGCGCCCTGGGTCAAGCTCACCGTCGAGCCGTTCCCACGCCTGTCGGTCGTCAAGGCCGTGCGCGACGACGGCGCCACCTACGTCGGGCCGTTCGGCGGACGTCGGCAGGCCGAGCAGGCGGTCGACGCGCTGCACGAGGTCTTCCCGCTGCGGCAGTGCACGCGCCGCATGCCGGCCGGCGGCGGCGGCAGCAGCTGCGTGCTGTCCGACATGGGCCGCTGCGTCGCGCCCTGCACCGGCGTTCCCGACCCCACCACCCGCGAGCAGACCGAGGTCGACTACGCGCTGGTCGTGGCCCGGGCGCGCCAGGCGCTGGCCGGCGACTGCCGCGAGCTGGTGGGCGACCTGCGCCGCCGGATCGACACGCTGAGCAGCAGCGAGCGCTACGAGCAGGCCGGCGTGGTGCGCGACCGGCTGCTCGCCGTCGTGCGTGCCGCGGCCCGCGGCCAGCGCATCGGCGCGCTCGCCGCCTGCCCCGAGGTCGTGGCCGCGCGCCAGC
>NZ_BAAGXY010000119.1:0-1437 GCF_054779595.1 Angustibacter peucedani | reverse complement strand
GTTGCGTGACCATGAGGACTGATGGAGGTCCGGGAGACGCTTCAGAATGGCACGGTGTACCGTCGCCGAGGAGATAGCAGAGAAGCCATTACCAGAGCAACGTTCACACGTTTTGAAAACCGGTGCGCCACGTTCTTTGGTCGCTTTGCGATCCAGCACTTCACCTTTACCGCCGCATCTGCACCGCGCAAGGATTACCTTTTTCCCTCCGCAGGTTTCGCAAACCCTTTTCACCAGCTCATTTTTAATCTTCGGGGCCACCACTTCGGCACCGTCATCGTCGAAGATACCAGGATGTTTAACCACATCCTCATTCCCGGAGATAAAACCGGTACCGCTGCAACTGTGACATGTCACGCTGGTAGCCGCCGAACGGGAGTAATCAGCAAAGGCAAACTGCGCCAGCGTCAACATGCATGCTCCGAGCTTGTCGCCAGCGGCTTTGCGGACATTTTTAGGAGCGTTTTTGATAGCAACCTGCGCCAGCGCCTGAACTGCGAGCTGTTCATCCGTTTTGCTGATTCCCGCTTTACCGAAGAACGCCGCCAGGCCGAAGCGCGCACGGCTGCTGGTGGTACCAATCGCCGCCATTACGTCTGTTCCTGTAAGGCGGTCCGGAGAAGTTCCCTTCACGTCGTCGCTGATCTGCATTCCCTGAGGGCTAAAGTGTTTTAGTGATGCTTCAAGTTCCATATCTCAAACCCTCGTTACGTTGCTGGCTTCCCACTCGAGATCAAGCTCGCTTTGCGGCTTACCGACCAGGTAGTTAAATGGTTTTTTCTCGCCTTCCAGGAACTGGTGAGAGCGAGAGTCGAAATTAGCTCCGATGTCACCGATCCACCCTTCCCCTTCTCGTTGCTTCAACAAACGAATCATTGAAGCGGGGAGATTGATCGCGGCCTGTTCGTCTTTGTCGAGGCTCTCATAACCCATACGATCCGCTTTTCTCTGCGCCAGCTCACGGGGAATGTTGCGCCAGACGGCCATAACGTTGTCGGGCATGTCGGTTAAGGCGCCAGTGCCTTTTACGTCCATCTTTCCTGTTGGAGCGGAGTCGTTTGTTTTTCTGGCGTGGGTAACCAGCAGGACGTGACAGTTATGCTCGTTCTTGAAGTCGCACAGCGTATCGATGAAGTCCTTCTGACCTGTGTAGTCTTCTTCGTCTAAGCCACATTTAGCCAGGTTATCTATGATGAACAGCTCAATGCCATAGCGACGCCGGGCATAGGCAAAAATCTCAAGAAGCCGGTCTGCTTTGGCAGTTCCGGTAAGTTTGAATACCCAAAGGCGGTCAGAAAACCATTCGTTGGTCATAATGATTTCTTCACGTTTCGGTGAGGAAGTGCAGATGGTTTGCCGCGTGAGTCGGGCAAGCATTTTGCCTGGTTTAAGCTCCAGAGAAGCAATACACGTCCTGACGCCCTGACTCATCGCATC
>NZ_BAAGXY010000118.1:0-606 GCF_054779595.1 Angustibacter peucedani | reverse complement strand
GTTAAGAAAGCCTATGAGGAAGTCAAAGCTGGACTTAAGGGCCGACCAAGTGGTCGACCGAAACGGCCAAGTTTACTGGATCCATTCAAGCAAACCATCGATTCAAAGCTTGAACTAAATTGTTCGGCTGCTTCAATTTTTAAATTTATCCAGAAGAAGGGCTTTACCGGCAGCTATACCCTCGTGAAAGATTATTGTCGCCAAACCCGCCGAGAACGAGTTAAGAAAGCTACCATTCGGATTGAACATTCCCCTGGTCTCTCTGCTCAAGTTGACTGGAAAGAAGAAATGGCCCTAGTGAGCAGCGAGGGTGAGCTGTTTAAATTCAATATTTTCTTGTATGTATTGCCTTATTCAAAACTCAAATATATGACACTAACCTTTGATCGGAGCCAAGATACCCTCTTTTCTTGCTTACACGACGCTTTCCTTCATACCGGAGGTATTCCGACGGAAATCTGGTTTGATAATATGAAAACCGTTGTGGATCATACAAAATCCCAGTTTGGCCACGCTGTCTTTAACGAACGGTTCCACGAATTCTGTAAAGATGCCGGTTTCACACCAATTGCTTGTCGACCATTCAGACCACAAACTAAAGGTGCA
>NZ_BAAGXY010000117.1:0-1388 GCF_054779595.1 Angustibacter peucedani | reverse complement strand
GGCACCGCCCGCGTCGCGGGCCAGGGCCGTCACCCGGCCGTCGTCGTCGCCCCGCGCTGCGGCGCGCGCCCCGGCCCGGGCCGCGTCGACCACCGCCACCTGGCCCATCACCGCCTGGCCCGCCCCCACCACGGCGGCCAAGGCGAGGACCACGGCCGGCAGCGCCACCGCCAGCTCGGCGGTGGCGGTGCCGGCGTCGCCCGCCAACCGCTCAGCCACCGAGCGACAGGGCCTTCTTGATGATGCCGAGCAGCATCGACTGCACGGCCGAGCCGCGCAGGATCGTCACCAGCAGCGCGGCGAAGCCGCAGGCGGCCAGGGTGCCGATGGCGTACTCGGCGGTGGTCATGCCGAGGTCGCTCGCCCGGCGGAGACGGGACAGACGTCTGGTCATGCGGTGCTCCTTGTGGATCAGGTGACGGAACGGTTGCGGCACAACGGGTCTGGCGTGCCGTGATCGAGCCTCGCGGTGGGGGCGGCGCCGCTCCACCCCCCGGGCCGCGACCTGTGGACGACGGGACGACGCCTGTCCACCGGTGGACGGCTACGGCGCCCCCAGGACGTCGGCGGCCAGGCCGATCACGACGGGCGCGACGCCGAGCAGCACGAACGCCGGAAGAGTGGTTAGGCCGAGCGGCAGCACGAGCCGCACCCCGAGCCGCCCGGCCGCGACCGAGGCCCGGCGACGTCGCGCCGCGCGCTCGTCGTCCGCCGCCCGGCGCAGCAGGACGCCGACCGAGGCGCCGGTGCGGTCGGCAAGCGCCAGCGCCCGGGCCAGCCCGGCCACCTCGGGCACGGGCGGGGTCGACGACGCCAACGCCCGCCACGCGGCGTCGTCGAGCGTCGACGGCGCGACCGTCCGCACCGCCTCCAGCGCTGACGCCGTGGGCAGCCCGGCCTCGAGCGCGGCGCGCACCAGGTCGACCAGCACCGCCACGGTGACCGCTGCGCGCGGCACGACCGGGTCGGGCCGTCGTGGGGTGGGGAGCGGACGACGAGCCGCCCGTCCGCCGACCAGCACCGCCGCTCCGCACAGCAGGCCCGTCGCGGCGGCCGTGAGCACCACCGCCGTCATGCCGTCTCCTGCACCGCGGAGACGAGCCGCCGCATCCAGGACCGCCCGACCAGCAGCAACCCGGCGCCGAGCACCGCGCACGCGCGGCCCGGGGTCGTGCCGAGCAGCACCAACACCGGGTGCGCGCCCATCAGCTGCCCCAGGGCCAGCCCGCCGAGGGGCAGCGCGGTCAGCAGCCGGACCGTCGCGCGCGGACCGGCCAGCGCCACCTCGACCTCGCCCGCGACCGCCCGGTCGTCGCGCGCGGCGGCGGCGGCGCCGTCCAGCAGGTCGGCCAGGGGCGCCCCCGTGCGGTCGGCCAGGCGCCAGGCCG
>NZ_BAAGXY010000116.1:0-16951 GCF_054779595.1 Angustibacter peucedani | reverse complement strand
CCGCCACGAGCACCGCGACGCGTCCGGCCGTCGGGTCGGGCGCGAGCACTGGCAGCGCGACGGCGGCCGCGGCCGCGACGCACCCGGCGGCGAGCCAGCGGCGCAGCCCAGGACCCCTGCGACGCAACGGGACCCAGCCCGCGGGTGACGCGGGACGTGGGCGACCGCGGGGGAGACGAGCCAGCAGCGTTGCCGGCGTCACGGCAGCTCGAAGGGCAGCCGCTGCCCGTCGAGCGCGTGCCGGCACGTGCAGTCCTCGGCGTCGTCGGGCATGGCCGGCACCACCTGCGACAGCAGCCCCTTGAGGCGTTCGACGTTGCGCGCGAACACCTCCAGCACCTCGTGGTGCGTGACGCCCTCGCCGCTCTCGACCCCGGCGTCGAGGTCGGTGACGAGGGCGATCGAGGTGAAGCACAGGGCGAGCTCGCGGGCGATCGACGCCTCGGGCATCCCCGTCATGCCGACGACCGACCAGCCGGCGGCCGCGTGCCACTGCGACTCGGCCCGTGTCGAGAAGCGCGGCCCGTTGATGACCACCAGCGTGCCGCCGTCGACCACCGCCTCGCCCGCCGCGGCGCCGACGTCGGCCACCACCCGACGTCCGCGCGGGCAGTACGGGTCGGCGAGCGAGACGTGCACGACCGGGCCCTCGTCGCCGTAGACCGTGTGCTCGCGACCCCACGTGCGGTCGACCACCTGGTCGGGCAGCACGAGCGTCCCCGGCCCCTGGTCGGCGCGCAACGAGCCGACGGCGCAGGGGGCCAGCACCTGCCGCACGCCCACCGACCGCAGGGCCCACAGGTTGGCTCGGTAGTTGACCCGGTGCGGCGGGAAGCGGTGGTCGCGCCCGTGCCGCGGCACGAACGCCACCGGCCGGCCGCCCACCTCGCCGAGCGTCAGCGGGTCGCTCGGCGGGCCGAACGGCGTGTCGACCTCGACCTCGCGGGTGTCGTCGAGGAAGGCGTAGAAGCCGGAGCCGCCGATGACGCCGACGGGGGCGGTGGGATCGCTCATGCCCCGCAGACTAGGTGCGGCGGACGACGTCCGGACGACGGGTGCGGCCGCCCTGTGGACGGCGGGGGAGCCGTCGTCCACCGGTGGACGACGGCGACGGGCTCAGGCCGCGGAGGTCGACCCGCCGGTGGACGAGCCGCCGCTGGACGACGAGCCGGACGAGCTGGACGACGAGCCGGACGAGCTCGAGGTCGACGAGCTGTCGCTCTTGCCGGCGGACCCGCTCTCGCCCTTGCTGCCGGACGAGCCGTCGGCCTTGCCGGCCGGCACCGACGACGAGGTGCCGCGCGAGTCGGTGCGGTAGAAGCCCGAACCCTTGAAGACCACCCCCACCGATCCGAAGACCTTGCGCAGGCGGCCCCCGCACTCGGGGCACTCGGTGAGCGCGTCGTCCGTGAACGCCTGGAACACCTCGAAGGCGTGGTCGCAGTGGGTGCAGGCGTAGTCGTACGTCGGCATCTGGGCCCCTCCACAGGTACGGCGACCCGGTCTCGGCTCTGGTTGGCACTCCGGGCGAACGAGTGCCAAGTGTACGGGTCGTGCAACGCCGCCGTCGACGTGCCGATTCCGCACGGAATGCCGCACCGGACGACGGCGTTGACCGCTCGACCGCGGCCACCCCGGCCGCACCGGCCCCGAGGAGGGCACCGATGACGACCAACACCGGCTACGAGCTCTTCCGGCTGGCCGAGCAGTCCCTGCAGGACGGTCACCCGCGGCACGCCGTCAGCACGCTCGAGCGCATGGACGCCGACGACCTGGCCAGCCCGGCGGCCCAGCGGCTGCTCGCGCTCGCGTGCTACCGCTTCGCCGCGCTGGGCCGCGCCCGCGACATCACCGCCCGGCTGGTCGAGGCCGACCCGTCGGACGCCGAGGCCGCGCACCTGCTCGGCCGCACGCTGACCCGGATGGGCCGGCGCGACGAGGCCCGGCAGTGGCTGCGGCTGGCCGCCGCGCTCGACCCGCGCGACGAGCACGTGGCGTACGCCGACGACACGGTGCGGATCGCGGGCTGAGCCCCCGGCACGACCCAGCCCTGACCTGGCACGATGCGGCGCATGGACGCTGACGTCGTCGTGGTCGGGGCCGGGCTGGCCGGGCTGGTCGCCACCGCCGAGCTGGTGGACGCCGGACGACGGGTCGTGCTCGTCGACCAGGAACCCGAGGGGTCCCTGGGCGGCCAGGCGTTCTGGTCGTTCGGCGGCCTGTTCCTGGTCGACAGCCCCGAGCAGCGCCGCATGGGCATCAAGGACTCGCTGGACCTCGCCTGGCAGGACTGGCTCGGCACCGCCGGCTTCGACCGCGAGCGCGAGGACCGCTGGCCGCGGCGCTGGGCCCGCGCGTACGTCGAGTGGGCCGCCACCGAGAAGCGCGCCTGGCTGCACGAGCAGGGGCTGCGCTTCTTCCCGGTGGTCGGGTGGGCCGAGCGCGGCGGGTACCTCGCCGACGGGCCGGGCAACTCGGTGCCGCGCTTCCACATCACGTGGGGCACCGGCCCGGGGGTGGTCGCGCCGTTCGAGCGCCGGGTGCGCGAGGGCATCGCGCGCGGCCTCGTGCGCTACGCGCCGCGCCACCGGGTCGACGGGCTGGGCGTCACCGACGGCGTCGTCGACGGCGTGCGCGGCAGCGTGCTCGCGCCCAGCGACGTGCGGCGCGGCGAGCCGTCGTCCCGCGATGTCGTGGGGCAGTTCGCGCTCTCGGCGCAGGCCGTGGTCGTCACGTCCGGGGGCATCGGCGGCAACCACGACCTGGTGCGCGAGAGCTGGCCCGAGCGGCTGGGCGCGCCGCCCGCCGAGATGCTGACCGGCGTCCCGGCGCACGTCGACGGCCGGATGATCGGCATCAGCGAGCAGGCCGGCGGGTCGGTCGTGAACCGCGACCGCATGTGGCACTACACCGAGGGCATCGCGAACTGGGACCCGATCTGGCCGGGCCACGGCATCCGGATCCTTCCCGGCCCGTCGTCCCTGTGGGTCGACGCCACCGGACGACGGCTGCCGGTGCCGCTGTTCCCCGGCTTCGACACCCTCGGCACGCTCGAGCACATCCTGCGCACCGGGCACGACCACACGTGGTTCGTCCTGACCCAGAAGATCATCGAGAAGGAGTTCGCGCTCTCGGGCTCGGAGCAGAACCCCGACCTGACCGGCAAGGACGTCCGCCAGGTGCTGTCGCGGGTCAAGCCGGGCGCGCCCGCACCGGTCGAGGCGTTCAAGCAGCACGGCGCCGACTTCGTCGTCCGCGACACCCTGCGCGACCTGGTCGACGGCATGAACGCCGTCACCGGCGAGGCGCTCGTCGACCACGACGAGCTCGAGCGCCAGGTGCTCGCCCGCGACCGCGAGATCGAGAACGACTTCACCAAGGACCTGCAGGTCACCGCGATCCACGGCGCCCGGCGCTACCGCGGCGACAAGTTGATCCGCACCGCCACGCCGCACCGGCTGCTCGACCCCAAGGCGGGGCCGCTGATCGCCGTCCGGCTGCGCGTGCTGACCCGCAAGACCCTGGGCGGGCTCGAGACCGACCTGCAGTCCCGCGTGCTGCGCCCGGACGGCGAGCCGCTGCCCGGCCTGTACGCGGCCGGCGAGGTGGCTGGCTTCGGCGGCGGCGGCGTGCACGGCTACCGGTCGCTCGAGGGGACGTTCCTCGGCGGCTGCCTGTTCAGCGGCCGCGCCGCAGGACGCGCCGCGGCCGCCGCCACCGCCTGATGCCCGGCGAGCGACCGCTCGTCGTCACGCTGCAGCTCGAAACCGTGGTGCAGCAACGGTTCGAGGCCGAGCGGAGGGCGCTGTTCCCGGCCGGGCGCACCGAGGTCGGGGCGCACGTCACGATGTTCCACGCCCTGCCGGCCTCCCTGCGTCCGGACGTCGAGGGCGAGCTCGCGCAGGCGGCCGACCACCTGCCGTTCCCGGTCGACGTCACCGAGGTCGTCTCCCTCGGTCGCGGCGTGGCCTACCGACTGGCGTCGCCCGCAGCGCTGCACCTGCACCAGCAGCTGCAGGACCGCTGGCGGCCGCACCTCACCCGGCAGGACGCCCAGCCCTGGCGCCCGCACGTCACCGTGCAGAACAAGGTCGCGCCGGACGTCGCACGGGCCACGCTCGACCGGCTGCGCGCGACCTTCGTGCCGGTGACGACGCAGGCCGTCGGGCTCGAGCTGTGGCGGTACGACGGCGGCCCGTGGACGCTGCTGCAGCGCTGGCCGCCACCGGGCTAGCTCGGCGTCCCGGACGCGTGCTTCGCCAGCCGCAGCCAGGTCTCGACGACGGTGTCCGGGTTCAGCGACATCGACTCGATGCCCTGGTCGAGCAGCCACTCGGCGAGGTCCGGGTGGTCGGACGGCCCCTGACCGCAGATCCCGACGTACTTGCCGCGCGCCTTGCACGCCTCGATGGCCATCGAGAGCATCCGCTTGACCGCCGGGTCGCGCTCGTCGAAGGCGGCGGCGACCAGGCCGGAGTCGCGGTCCAGCCCCAGGGTCAGCTGGGTCAGGTCGTTCGACCCGATCGAGAAGCCGTCGAAGTGGTCGAGGAAGGCGTCGGCCAGCACGGCGTTCGACGGCACCTCGCACATCATCACGACCTGCAGATCGTTCTCGCCGCGGCGCAGCCCGTGCGTGCCCAGCAGCTCGATGACGCCCTGGGCCTCCTCGACGGTGCGGACGAACGGGATCATCACCTTGACGTTGGTCAGGCCCATCTCGTCGCGGACGTGCCGCAGCGCGGCCGCCTCCATCGCGAAGCACTCGGCGAAGTCGTCCGACAGGTACCGGGCCGCGCCGCGGTACCCGATCATCGGGTTCTCCTCGTCGGGCTCGTACCGGCGGCCGCCGAGCAGGCCGGCGTACTCGTTCGACTTGAAGTCCGACATCCGCACGATGACCGGCTCGGGCGCGAAGGCGGCCGCGAGCATCGAGATGCCCTCGGCCACGCGCTGCACGAAGAAGTCGCGCGGGCTGTCGTAGGCCGCGATCAGGGCCTCGATCTCGGCCTTGACGTCGGGCTCCTGCTGGTCGAGCTCGAGCAGCGCGCGCGGGTGGATGCCGATCTGCCGGTTGATGATGAACTCCAGCCGCGCGAGGCCGACCCCGTGGTGCGGCAGGCGCGAGAACTCGAAGGCCTGGTCCGGCGTCCCGACGTTCATCATGATCTTGACCGGCAGGTCCGGCATGTCGTCGAGGGCGGTCTCGGTGACGGTGAACTTGCGCAGCCCCTCGTAGACCAGGCCGGTGTCGCCCTCGGCGGCCGACACCGTGACCTCCTGGCCCTCCTGGAGGGCCCTGGTCGCCGAGCCGGTGCCCACGACCGCGGGGATGCCGAGCTCGCGCGCGATGATCGCCGCGTGGCAGGTGCGGCCGCCGCGGTTGGTGACGATCGCGCTGGCGCGCTTCATGATCGGCTCCCAGTCGGGGTCGGTCATGTCGGCCACGAGGACGTCGCCGGCCTCGAAGTCGTGCATCTGCTCGGGCGTCTCGAGCAGCCGCACGCGGCCGGCCCCGATCTTCTGCCCGATGGCGCGGCCCTCGGCCAGCACCGGCCCGCGCTCGTCGAGGCGGAAGCGCTGCAGGCTCGACCCGCTCTGCCGCGACTTGACCGTCTCGGGACGCGCCTGCAGCACGTAGAGCAGGCCGTCGACGCCGTCACGGCCCCACTCGACGTCCATCGGGCGGCCGTAGTGCTCCTCGATCGCGAGGGCGTGCCGGGCGAGCTCGGTGACCTCGGCGTCGGTCAGGCTCAGCCGCGAGCGCTCGGCCTCGTCGACCGGGACGAACTCGGTCGTGCGGCCGACCTCGGCGTCGTCGGTGTAGACCATCTTGGTCGCCTTGGCGCCCACGCCGCGCTTGAGGACGGCGGGTCGCCCGGCCCGCAGCGCCGGCTTGTAGACGTAGAACTCGTCGGGGTTCACCGCGCCCTGCACGACGGCCTCGCCCAGCCCGTAGCTGCTGGTGACGAACACGGCGTCGGGGAAGCCGGACTCGGTGTCGATCGTGAACATCACGCCCGACGCGCCGACGTCCGAGCGCACCATGCGCTGCACGCCGGCCGACAGCGCCACCACCGAGTGGTCGAAGTCGCTGTGCACGCGGTAGGCGATGGCCCGGTCGTTGTAGAGCGAGGCGAAGACCCGCTTGATGGCCAGCAGCACGCCGTCGATGCCGCGGACGTTGAGGAACGTCTCCTGCTGCCCGGCGAACGAGGCGTCGGGCAGGTCCTCGGCGGTCGCGCTGGAGCGGACGGCGAAGCTGGCCTCCTCGCCGTTCTCGGCCACCAGCCGCTCGTAGGCCGCGCGGATGTCGGCCTCCAGGTCGGCCGGGAACGGCTGGGCCTCGACCGCCTCGCGGATCTGGCCGCCGACGGCGGTCAGCGCCCGGGTGTCTTCGACGTCGAGGTCGGCGAGCAGCTGGTTCACGCGGTCGGCGAGGCCCTCGTGCGCGAGGAACCGGCGGTACGCCTCGGCAGTCGTCGCGAAGCCGTCCGGCACCCGCACGCCGGCCGCGGCCAGGTGCTGCACCATCTCGCCGAGCGAGGCGTTCTTGCCGCCCACCTCCTCGACGTCGGCCAGACCGAGGTCGGCGAACCACGCGACGTTGGGGCTGTTGCCGGTCACGGCGGTGTCCTCTCTCCCGGCGGCTCCGTCGCCGCCTGTCGTGCCCGGGCTCAGAGCTGCCCGGGAAGCTTGCTGCTCTGCATGATGACGGCTGCCATCTCCTCCACCGACATCGAGGCCGAGTTGATCGACGGGATGCGATGGGCGCGGTAGAGCGCCTCGGCCCGGCGCAGCTCGAAGCTGCACTGCGCCAGCGTGGCGTACGTCGACCCCGGACGTCGCTCGGTGCGCACCTGGCTGAGCCGGGCAGGCGTCGACAGCAGGCCGAAGCAACGGTCGACCAGCCCGCGGATCGGGCGCGGGACGTCGTTGCTCTCGAAGTCCTCGTCGACCAGCGGGTAGTTGGCCACCTTGAGCCCGTGCTGCAGCGCGAGGTACATGGACGTCGGCGTCTTGCCGCAGCGCGAGGGCGCCACGAGGATCAGGTCGGCGGCCTCGAGGTGGCGCACGCTCGCCCCGTCGTCGTGCTCCATCGCGTACTCGATGGCCTTCATCCGCAGGTCGTAGCGGCGGGTGTCGCCCAGCCCGTGCAGCGACGCGACGCCGTGGGTGGCGTTGACGTGGAGCACCCGCTCGACCGTGTCGAGGTGCGCGCCGATGAAGTCGATGAACGTGCACCGCGTCTGCTGCAGCTCGTGCCGGACGGCGTCGTCCGACACCGACGAGAACACGAGCGGCGTCACGGAGTCGGTGCAGGCCTCGTCCAGGCGCGCCCGGACGTCGCGCGCCTGCTCGACGGTCGTCACGAAGGGGAACTTGCGGCGCCGGAACGTCAGGGAGGGGAACTGCTGCAGCATCAGGTTGCCCAGCGTCTCGGCCGAGATGCCGGTGCCGCCCGCGACGAAGAACACCGGGGTGGCCGCGCCCTCGGACGACGTGCTCACCGGTTGCACCTCCACGACGGCGACCTGCCCGGACGGCGGGACGACGGGTACACCTTGCCGTACCGCTCCGCCGGCGTCCTGGCGGCGGTAGGTTCGGCGGCGTGAAGATGCTGCTCACCGCTGCCGGTGTCGCGAACCAGGGGATCCACGACCGGCTGGTCGAGCTGCTCGGCAAGCCGATCTCGGAGTGCGACGCGCTCTGCATCCCCACGGCGCAGTACGGCCACCCGAGGGTGGGACCCGGCACCCGGCCGTGGGGGTTCATCACCGGCACCGGCGCCGACGAGCTCCCGATGGTGTCGCTGGGCTGGCGATCGGTCGGCATCCTCGAGCTGACGGCGCTGCCGAGCATCGACCGCGACGCCTGGGTGCCGCTCGTGCAGCAGGCCGACGTGCTGCTGGTGGCGGGTGGCGACGTCATCTACCTATGCCACTGGCTGCAGGAGTCCGGGCTGGCCGAGCTGCTGCCGTCGCTCGACGCGGTCTGGGTCGGGCTCAGCGCGGGCAGCATGGTGATGGCGCCGCGGGTGGGTCGCGACTTCGTGCAGTGGGAGCCGCCGTCCGGGTACACCGACACGACGCTCGGCCTGGTGGACTTCGCCATCTGCCCGCACCTCGCGCCCGACGGCCAGCCCGGCAACTCGATGGCCGAGGCCGAGGAGTGGGTGGCGGGCATCGACGTCGCGGCCTACGCGATGGACGACGCGTGCGCGATCTCCGTCGACGACGGCGTCGTCGAGGTGGTCGGCGGGGGACGGTGGCGGTACTTCGAGGCCGCTGAACCCGTTGCGGCGCAGGCGGACTGAGCCGTGCGCGGCCCGGACGACGTCGTCTCGTTCCGGCTGTGGCCGCCCGTCGCGATCGGACTGCCGTGGGTCGTCGGCTGGGTGCTGACGCGGCAGGCCGGCGACCCCTTCGCGCTCGGCGGCTGGCGGACGGCGGTCGGCTGGGTCCTCGTGGCGCTCTTCGCGGTCTGGAACGGGTGGTCGCTGCTGCTGTTCGCGCGGCACAACACCGGGCTGCTGCCCGGCCAGGCGACGCTGGAGATGATCGAGGAGGGCCCGTACCGGTTGTCCCGCAACCCGTTGTACGTCGGGCTGCTCGGGCTCTACCTGGCGCTCGCGCTGCTGGCGCCGAGCACCTGGGCGCTGCTGCTCCTGCCGGTCGCGGTGGTGCTGGTGCGGTGGGGCGCGGTCCTGCCCGAGGAGCGGTTCCTCCACGAGCAGTTCGGCGAGCCGTACGACGCCTACCGCCGCCGGGTGCGCCGCTGGCTGTAGCGCCGCGGCTAGCGGTTGACCATCTGCTGCATGGCCTCGGGGTAGCGCTCGCCCACGATCTTCACCTGGGTCGACGCGTCGTCCAGCTCGGCGAGGTCCTCGGTCGTGAGCTCGAGGTCGGCGGCGCCGAGGTTCTCGTCCAGGCGGGAGATGCGGCGCGTGCCGGGGATCGGCACGACCTGCTCGCCCTGCGCCAGCAGCCAGGCGAGCGCGACCTGTCCGGGCGTGGCGTCGAGGCGTGCGGCGACGACCTTCACCCGCTCGACGAGCGCGAGGTTGGCCTCGCGGGCCTCGACGGTGAACCGCGGCAGCCCGGCGCGGATGTCGCCCTCGGAGAACTCGGTCGTGGCGTCGACCGTGCCGGTGAGGAACCCACGACCCAACGGGCTGAACGGGACGAAGCCGATGCCGAGCTCGTCGAGGGTGTCGCGGATCGCACCCTCGGGCTCCCGCCAGAACAGCGAGTACTCGCTCTGCAGCGCGGTCACGGGGTGCACGGCGTGGGCGCGGCGGATGACGTCGACGCCGGCCTCGGACAGGCCGAAGTACCGGACCTTGCCCTCGGCCACCAGCTCGCCGACGGTGCCGGCGACGTCCTCGGGCGGCACCTCGGGGTCGACCCGGTGTTGGTAGAGCAGGTCGACGTGGTCGGTGCGCAGCCGGCGCAACGATCCCTCCAGCGCCTCACGCACGTGCTCGGGCCGGCTGTCGAGCTTGCGGTCGCTCTCGTCGAGCGAGAAGCCGAACTTCGTCGCGATGACGACGCGGTCGCGCACCGGCTCCAGCGCCTCGCCGACGACCTCCTCGTTGTCGTACGGGCCGTAGACCTCGGCGGTGTCGAACAGGGTGACGCCGTGCTCGACCGCCTGCCGCAGGAAGTCGACCATGACCGGCCGCTCGGGCGACGGCCCGAAGCTCTGGCTGATGCCCATGCACCCCAGGCCGAGCGCCGACACCTGCAGGCCCTGCCCCAACGTCCGCGTCCTCATCTGCCGCTCCCGTCGTCTGCCGCGTGGTCCGTCCCAGTCTCACCCCGGCGGCCGCTGGGCGCACCGGCGCGATGGTCAGTGCGTGAGCTTCAGGCCGGCGACGCAGCCCACGACGCCCAGCACCAGCAGAACCCGCACGAGGCTCACGGGCTCCTCTCCCGTCAGCATCGCGTACGTGACGGTCAGGGAGGCGCCGATGCCGACCCACACCGCGTACGCGGTGCCGACGGGCAGGGTGCGCATCGCGTACGCGAGGCCGACCATGCTCAGCGCCAGGCCGCCGGCGAAGGCCAGCGTCGGCGCGAGGCGCGAGAAGCCCTCGCTGCGACCGAGCGCGACGGCCCAGACCGCTTCCAGGGCACCGGAGACGACCAGCACGACCCAGCTCATGACGAACTCCCTCTGGCCGTCTTGTCGCTGTCCGGGTACGGCTCCCTCGTCCGGGTGAGCCAGAGGGGCTCGCGACCCAGCGTCTCACGCCGGGGCGGTCAGGCGGGCTGCCAGAGCTCGACGCGGTGGCCCTCGGGGTCGGTGACCCAGCCGAAGCGGCCGACGCCGTCCATGTCCTCGGTCTGCTCCGCGACGTCGGCGCCCTTCTCGCGCAGCTGGGCGAGCATCGCGTCGAGGTCGCGCACGCGGAAGTTCAGCATCGTCTGCTGCTCGCGCCGGCCGAAGTAGTCGGTGTCCGCGTCGAAGGTCGCGAAGACGGTGGGTCCGGCGTCGGGCTGCCACAGGCCGTTCTCGTCGGCATCGAGCCCGAGGCACTCGCGGTACCAGGCGCCCAGCGCCGCCGGGTCGGCCGCCCGCAGGAAGTACCCACCCACACCCAGCACGCGTTCCATGCCGCCATCATGCCCGGACGTCGGCCTCCCGGTCAGCCGGCGTCGACCGTTCGGCGCATGACGCAGTTGCCCGGACCTTTCGGCCGGACGTGCTCGAACCCGGCGCGCTCGAACAGCGCGCGCGTGCCGTCGTACAGCACCGACTTCTTCGCGCCGTCGTTGTCGTGCGGGTAGCCCTCGACCAGACCGCCCCCGGCGGCGGCCACGAGGTCGAGGACCCCTTGCAGTGCAACGGCTGACAGGCCGCTGCGGCGGTGACGCTTGTCGACGAAGATGCACGTCACGCGGTAGTCGGGCAGCTGGTCCAGCTCGGCGAGGTACTGCTTGCGGTGGTAGATGTTCGGCAGCTCGTCGGGGCTGCCGTACTGCGCCCACGCGATCGCCTCGTCGCCGTCCATCACGAGCGCGGCGTGCGCACGTCCCTCCTCGACCAGCCGCTGCTTCAGCGCTCGGTTGGCCTCGTAGGTGCGCTCCTTCTCCGACGGCATGGTGTGGAACCACGTGCACCAGCAGCCGCCGAAGACGCCGCCGTGCCGCTCGACCATCGCGGCGAAGGCGTCCCAGGTGCTGGTGGTCAGCGGCCTGATCTCGAACCCGGTCATGTGCCCTCCTCGTCGAGCAGGCTGGCACAGGATCCGGACGACCGACGTCCGGATCCTCTGTCTCCGCGCCTGCGGGTCCGGCCGGACCGCAGAGCCGCAGGTGCGGCTAGAGTGCGCCTGTGCCCCTCTACCGCATCCGTGAGGCCGCCGAGCTGCTCGGTGTCAGCGACGACACCCTGCGCCGCTGGGTCGACTCCGGGCGCGTGCCCACGACCACGGACGGCGCCGGCCGCCAGGTCGTCGAGGGCGCCGACCTGGCGCAGCTCGCGCAGGAGGTGGCGGCCGCGGCCGAGCGCCCGCAGCCGCGACCGGTGGTCGGCGAGTCGGCCCGCAACCGGTTCGTCGGGCTGGTGACCCGCGTCGTCCGCGACACCGTCATGGCGCAGGTCGAGGTGCAGTCCGGTCCGCACCGCCTGGTGTCGCTCATGAGCCGCGAGGCCGCCGACGAGCTGGGCCTGGAGCCCGGCGTCCTCGCGATCGCCTCGGTGAAGTCCACGCACGTCGTCGTCGAGCTCCCGGAGCAGCCATGACCCGCCGTCCCCTGATCCGTCGTCCCTCGATCCGCGCCGGCCTGGCCACCACGGCCGCCGCGCTCCTGCTCGTCGTGACCGCCTGCGGCGACGACGGGACGACGACGGGTGCGGGGGGCCCGTCGTCGTCCACCTCGTCGGCCGGCGTCACGGGGGACATCACGGTGTTCGCCGCCGCCTCGCTGACCGAGGCGTTCACCGCGCTGGGCAAGAGCTTCGAGGCCGCGCACCCCGGCACGAAGGTGACCTTCAGCTTCGGCCCGAGCTCGGGCCTGGCGCAGCAGATCACCGAGGGCGCGCCCGCCGACGTCTTCGCCTCGGCGAGCCCGAAGAACATGGGGCAGGTCACCGACGCCGGCGACGCCGCCGACCCGAAGGACTTCGCCAAGAACGTCATGGAGATCGCGGTGCCGCCGGACAACCCGGCCGGCATCGCGGCCGTCGGCGACCTGGCGAAGTCCGGCGTGAAGGTCGTGCTCTGCCAGGCGCAGGTGCCCTGCGGCACGGTCGCGGCCAAGGTCTTCGCGAACGCGGGCGTCACGGTGAAGCCGGTGAGCGAGGAGGCCGACGTCAAGGCCGTGCTGTCGAAGGTGACCCTCGGCGAGGCCGACGCCGGCGTCGTCTACGTCACCGACGTGCGCGCGGCGGGCGACAAGGTCAAGGGCGTCGAGATCCCGGACGACGTCAACGCCTCGACGTCCTACCCGATCGCGACGCTCAAGAGCTCCAAGAACGCCGCCACGGCCCAGGCCTTCGTCGACTTCGTGCTGTCGGCCGACGGCACGTCGGCGCTCACGGCGGCGGGTTTCCAGGCACCCTGACGGGGTGAGCACCGCGACCCGACGAGGGACGGCCCACCGCCGGGCCCCCTGGCCGCTCGCCGTGCCCGCGCTCGTCGCCGTCGCGTTCCTGCTGCTGCCCCTGGTCGCGCTGCTCGTGCGCGCGCCGTGGCGGGGCATGCCGCACCTGCTGCAGGGCGGCCAGGTCGGGGAGGCGCTGCGGCTGTCGCTGGTGAGCGCCACGCTCGCGACGGCGGTGTCGGTGGTGCTCGGCGTCCCCCTCGCCTGGGTGCTGGCGCGAGTGCGGCTGCCGGGGGTCACGCTGCTGCGCGCGCTGGTGACCGTGCCGCTGGTGCTGCCGCCGGTCGTCGGCGGCGTCGCGCTCCTCATGGCGCTGGGGCGGCGCGGCGTGCTGGGCCGGCACCTGGACGAGTGGTTCGGCGTGACGCTGCCGTTCACCACCGCGGCGGTCGTGGTGGCGGAGGCGTTCGTGGCGATGCCGTTCCTCGTCATCACGGTCGAGGGAGCGTTCCGGGCAGCCGACCGCGGGCTCGACGAGGCGGCGGCGACGTTGGGAGCCAGCCGGATGACCGTGTTCCGCCGGGTGACGCTGCCGATGATCGGGCCGTCGCTCGTCGCCGGGGCGGTGCTCTGCTGGGCCCGGGCGCTGGGCGAGTTCGGCGCCACGATCACCTTCGCGGGCAACTTCCCGGGGCGCACCCAGACCATGCCGCTCGCGGTCTACCTCGCGCTCGAGACCGATCCCGACGCCGCGATCGCGCTGTCCCTGGTGCTGCTGCTCGTGTCGGTGCTGGTGCTCGCGCTGCTGCGCGACCGCTGGCTGCGGGCCGGGACCAGCTCGTGAGCGGCCCGCTGCGCGTGCACGGCTCCGTCGTCCGCGGCGACTTCACCGCCGAGCTCGCGGTCGACGTCGAGCCGGGCGAGGTGCTCGTCGTCATCGGCCCCAACGGCGCGGGCAAGACCACGCTGCTGCGCGCCGTCGCAGGCCTGGAACCGTTGCAGCGCGGGCAGATCGAGCTCGGCGGACGACTCCTGGACGACGGCGCCGGCCACCTCGTGCCGCCCGAGCGCCGCGGTGTCGGCCTGGTGTTCCAGGACTACCGGCTCTTCCCGCACCTGTCGGTGCTCGACAACGTGGCGTTCGGGGCCCGCTCGGCCGGGCTGGGGCGGCGGGGGTCGCGTGCGGTCGCGAGGGACTGGGTCGACCGGCTGGACCTCTCCGAGCTGGCCGGACGTCGTCCGGCGCAGCTGTCGGGCGGGCAGGCGCAGCGGGTCGCCCTGGCGCGCGCCCTCGCCACCCGGCCGCAGGCGCTGCTGCTGGACGAGCCGCTCGCCGCGCTCGACGCCCGGGCCCGGCTCGAGGTGCGCGTGGCGCTGCGCCGTCACCTGGTCGAGTTCGGCGGTCCGGTCGTCGTGGTGTCGCACGACGCGGTGGAGGCCATGGCCATGGCCGACCGGCTGCTCGTCGTGGAGGCCGGGCGCGTCGTCCAGGAGGGGCGGCCGGCCGAGGTTGCGCGGCGGCCGGCCACCGACTACGTCGCCCGGCTCGTGGGGCTCAACCTCTACTCGGGCCGGGCTTCTGAGGGCGCCGTGAAGGTCGACGGCGGGGGAGTGCTGCGCGGCGCGGACGCGCACGGGCTCGTCGGGCGCGTCCTGCTGGCCGTACCGCCGTCGGCGGTCAGCCTGCACGCCGACCGACCCGGACCGGGCAGCGCGCGCAACGTCTGGCAGGGGGTCGTCGACGGGCTGGAACCGTTGCACGACAGGGTGCGCGTGCACGTCGAGGCGACGCCGTCGGTGCTGGTCGACGTGACGCCGGCGGCCGTCGCCGAGCTGGGGCTCGCGCCCGGCAGCCCGGTGTGGCTGTCGGTCAAGGCGACCGAGGTCGAGATCTACCCCGACCCCGGCGCCTGACCTCCGTCCGGCTGCGGTCAGCCCTTGAGGGCCGCGTCGACCGCCGTCTTCAGCGCCGCGGCCGTGGGCTGCTGCAGCTGCGTGCCGCCCACCAGCACCGTCGGCGTGCTGTTGACCTTGTCCTTGCTGGCCTGGTCGGTGACCCGCTTGGTCCAGCCCTCGTAGGTGCGGTCGGTGATGCACTGCGACACGTCACCGGCCCCGGCCTGCTTCGCCAGCGAGGCGAGCTGGGAGTCGGGCAACCCGGCGCTGCCCTCCTTGGGCTGGTTGGCGAACAGCAGGTCGCTGAACTTCTGGTACGCCGTGGGCGTCCCGTTCACCACGCAGGCCGCGGCGTTCAGCGCCCGGGTCGAGTACTTGGTGGTCGACGCGTCGTCGAGGAACGCGATCGGGTGGTACTCGACCTTGACGTCGCCCTTGGCCACGTAGTCGGCCAGCTCGGCGCCGGCCGACGTCTCGAACTGCTGGCAGAACGGGCACTGGAAGTCCAGGTAGATCGTGACCGGCACCTTCGCGCTGGCCTGGCCCACGGTCACCACCGCGTTGGCGGTGCCCGAGGAGTTCGCGGGGTTGGCGGCGGTGTCGCCCGCGCTCGAGCCGCCGCGCTGGGACTGCACCAGCGCGCCGAACCCGACGACGACGAGCACCACGACGACCGCGACCGCGATCCGGACGCTGTTCTTGCGGCGCGACTCCGCGCGCGCCACCGCGGCGCGGCGCTCGGCCGCCTTGAGCTCGCGGGCTTCTCGGGATGCCTTGCCGGACGTCATGCGGGGAGCTCCTTGTCAGCGAGAGGGGTGGGGTCGAGCGAGAGCCGGCTCGCGGGCCAGCGGACGAGGTAGGCCGCGGCGACGAGCAGCAGCGCGTCGCGGACGACCTCCTGGGTGTACTTCGTGTTGTTGGCCGAGACCTGCCCGCCGCCGCCGAAGCAACCGCAGTCGATGGTCAGGCCGCGGACGCCGGCCGAGACGATGCCGATGATGAACGCCACCATCAGCAGCCCGCCCACCACGGCGGCGAACCGGGTGGCGAAACCCAGCAGCAGCAACGCCCCGACGGCGATCTCGAGCAGCGGCAGACCGTGACCGACGGCGGGCACGACGCCCTCCGGCAGCAGCTGGTAGGCCCGTACCGCCCGCACCGACACCGCCGGGTCGGGCAGCTTCAGCGCTCCGGCGACGACGAGCACGCCACCGAGCACCAGCCGCAGCGCCGTCGCCAGCCACAGCCAGCGGCCGCGCCCCGGCGTCACGAGCCGTCCTCGGTCGGGCCCTCGCGGGCGCGGCGCTTGGCGGCCACGATCGTCCCGGCGCACAGCGCGCCGAGCAGCAGCAGGCCGAGCACCAGCACGCGCCCGGGCCCGCCCGCCTCGTCCGCGGCCGGCTCGGCGTCCAGCGTCGTGGTCGTGGGTGCCGGGCTGGTCGTCGCCGCGCCGGACGACGTCGACGGGCTGGCGGTGGCGGTGGCGGTGGCCCGCGGCGCCGTGGAGGTGAAGGCGAACCGGCCGGACACCGGGTGCCCGTCGTCCGAGGCCGCGCGCCACTGCACGCGGTACGAGCCGCCCGGCAACGGGTCGGCGAACGTCAGGGTCATCACGGCGCCGTCGACGGCGAGCGTGCCCTCGACGTCGCCGTCCGGCCCGGTCACGACGACCCGGTTCGCGGTCGGGACGTCGAGCACGGCCTCGCCGAAGGTCAGGCTCACCGCGCGCGGTCCGTCGACGGACGCGCCGTCGGCGGGCGAGGTGCTCTCGAGCTGGTCGTGGGCGCTGGCCGGCGCGGCCGCCAGCACGCCGCCCAGGGCGAGCGCGGTCGTGGCGAGCAGGGTCAGGCCCGTCCGCGCGAGGGCGCGGCGGGCGGGCGGTCGGTGGCGGTGCCGCCGTCGGTGGGGCAGGTGCACAGGTGAGCTCCGGTCTGGTGACGCCGGCACGGCCGGCGGTACGGGTGAGGTCGGGACGTCGTCCGGCACCCGCGCAGGCGGGGCTCAGCCGACGGCGACCGCCGGGGGTCCGCGCCGGCCGACCGCGGTGGGCAGCGCGAGCCGGCGCGGCCGCCCGAGGGCGGCGACGGGTGCGAGCGCCCGCGCGACGACGACCCGCACCGGGTCGCCGAGGCGCACCAGCCGGGTGCGGGCGAGACCGGCGAGCCGCCACAGCAGGGCCTCGCCGTGGGCGAGCACGGCAGCGGTGACCAGCACCGCGACCAGGTGCGCGCCGAGCATCAGGGGGCCGGCGGACGTCGTCGCGGCCGCGGGCGCGGTGGTGGTCGCTCCGGTCACCGCGGGCAGGCAGGACGCGGCCGCGTGGTGGTGACCGGTGAACGCGTCGGTGACGGTGCAGGCCGCACCGGTCGTCAGCGAGAACCACGCGTGCAGCCCGGCCTCGGCGCCCAGCAGGGCGGCGCCCGTGGCCACGACGCCCGCCCGGCGTCCGGCCAGCAGCACCGCGCCGCAGCGGACGACGACCGCGGCCGTCTCGAGCGCCAGCAGGC
>NZ_BAAGXY010000115.1:0-29673 GCF_054779595.1 Angustibacter peucedani | reverse complement strand
AGTTGCGGTCGTCTACCAGAGCAGAAGTTTGGCGGAACCATGGACTGCGGCCACTACCGCACCCGTGGAGCTGCCGCGCATCTGGCTTTCAACCTTCACAATACCGCATCCCAGTGCGTCTATTGCAACCGTGATCGGGACGGCGCGCAAAAGGCATTTGAACAGGGCCTTATTGAGCGCATTGGTGCCGAAAAAGTTGAGGCGATAAACAACGACAATTCCGTCCGCCGGTTCGACATCCAATACCTGCAACGCATCAAATCCATTTTCACACGCAAAGCCCGCGCGCTGGAAAAACGCCGGGCCCGCCGACAGGAGGCCGCATGAACCATACCGACTTCCTCCGGTACCAGGCAGAAAGCGTTAAGCGCGCCAACCTGCCGCCAGTAGCAAAGCACAGCCAGACGAAAACCACTCAGCCACATAAGGAAGCCGCATGAACAGTCAGCAACTGGAATACGTACGTCAGCAGCTCATGGTGGCGACCGCAGATCTGAGCGGGGCGACGAAAGGGCAGTTAATGGCCTGGCTTGAAAATGCCCAGTACGATACAAAGACATTCAGACGCAAGAAACCACGCGTGATGGATGAGGTGACCGGGAAGGTGATTACTCTGGATAACCCACCGATACCCGGTAAGCAGTCGCGAGCTAAAGGGTCACATATTCCTCTGGTTAATCCAGTTGAGTACTGCACCGCATCCTGGCGCCGGGCTCTCATGTCGCTGGAAGAGCGCCATAAGGCGTGGCTATTGTGGAACTACAGTGAAGAGACAAAATTCCCGCACCAGACAACGATCTGCCAGATATCTTGGGAAGAATTCAGAGAGCAGCTAGATGGGGAGAAAATCGCCTCTAAAACCATGGGCCGACTAAAGGCTCTGGTGTGGCTTGCAGCTCAGGACGTAAAAGCTGAGTTGGCTGGCAAGCGTGTTTATCAGCAGCAGGAATTGGCTGCACTTACAAGCACAACTCCACAGAACTGGAGCACCAACTACGCGCAGCGCTGGCGTGCAATCAGGGAGATATTCTTAGAGCTGGACAGAGAGGCGTTACTTAGTGTTAAAAAAGCACGATCGCAACAAAAGGCGACAAATTATCATCAAGGTATTGCAGAAATGAATTAATTGGCATATATTTCATGTAAATCTGATATCGTCGCCATAGCTTTGATTGTCGACTGAACATAAAAACCTCGCCACCGTGCGGGGTTTTGTCGTTTCTGGAGCCTGCATGTCCGAGAAAATCACAGAGCAATTGGTCTTCCGCCCTGCCAGTGAAAAACTGACAAAGGATCTGGATGGTGAGTGGGTGATTCTGCTCAACCCATGCGATGGTTGGCATATTGCCCATGTGGTGGCTCTGGAAGAGGATGGCGAGGTCTACCATGTCGGCGCATATCAATTTGCAGGCGGCGAGTTCGAGCCGCACGAATTTTATGTTGCCTGGGCTTTGCTTCCAGACTCAATAAAACTGTCTGATCGCTTTGAAGATCAGAAGATGAGTCAAGAGATTAGAGACGCTCGCTGGCGTGAATGGACAGCCAGCATCAGTAAGTGATTTCAAACCATATTCGCCGGTCTAGTTCAGTGGCAGAACGGCAGCCTTGTAAGCTGCGCGTCAGAGGTTCGATTCCTTTGCCCGGCACCAGAACCCACTACCTGGGACCCTTCGGCCAGAGAGCCGACATTGCCTTACCCTCACATTGCCAGCCTGTCGCTGGCTTTTTTATTTTCAGGCTCCGGGAACCATCATCGACACGCCTACTTGTTAAATCGCCCCGAGGGCCTGAACCAACTACACACGGAATAAATATGTCTGAGACCTTCACTATCGTAGGCGTTGGTCTTACATCGTCATCAGTCGGTGTAACCTTTGCCACGCTGTTTCCGGAGGCGACTCCAGCAGTGATGCTCGGATCACTCGCCGGAACTGCGCTATACGTTCTGACCTCAGATCCCCATCAACTCTGGAAGCAGGCTATCTTTGCGCTGATATCGTTTATCAGTGGCGTGTTCTTCTCCGTTCCCATGGCGAAAATCATGGCCGGAATCATCAACACGCCGTTAAGCCTGATGAAGCCACCGGCCAGCATTGAGGTATCGCCAGCTGTCGGTGCAATTGTCACTGCTTCCATTTCCGTGGCAGTCCTGCTGCGTATTCTCCGCAAATCCAAAAGCGGGAAGATGCCGGGGCTGGGGGAGGAAGATAAATGACATGGCAGCTTCTTCTGATGGATGCAAACGCCATAGTTTGCCTGTTAATCATGGTCAGGCTGATGTTTTTCCGGAAAGAGGGAAAGCGTCATCGCCTTAGTGTCGCGGTGCTGGCCTACCTGGTCATCCTTGCCGCCGGATTCAACGCCTTCAACATTCTGCTCGGCCACTACGTACAGGTTAACCTCGGCGACCTGCTGCTGAACTCCGTCATCTGCATGGCGGTGTGGCTGGCGCGCGGGAACCTGGCGAAGGTCGTCATTACGGAATAGCCATGACCAAAGACGATATCTTTAACACCATTCTCGGCAAAGAGGGCGGTTATGTTGATCACCCGAATGATAAGGGCGGACCAACGAACTGGGGAATTACTCAGGCAACTGCCCGCGCGCATGGTTATACCGGGGATATGCGAAACCTTACACGTGAGCAGGCTCTGGCGATCCTTGAGTCTGATTACTGGTATGGCCCACGCTTTGATCAGGTGGCAGAAGTATCCCCTTCCATTGCCACCGAACTTTGCGATACCGGTGTGAACATGGGGCCATCAGTGCCGGTTAAATGGTTCCAGCGCTGGCTGAGCGTGTTCAACACTCAAGGCAAACTCTACCCAGACCTGATTACAGATGGGGTTATTGGCCCCCGAACTATCAGCGCATTGAAAAGCTATCTTGCTCGACGTGGAGATGAGGGAGAAATCGTATTGCTTCGCGCACTGAACTGTAGCCAGGGTCAGCGTTATCTTGAGCTGGCAGAACAGCGGCCGGCTAACGAGTCATTCGTTTATGGCTGGATGCGCGAGCGGGTGAGCCTATGATGACACTCAAATCTGTACTGGCGGCAATCGGAGTTGCGATCCTGATGGTGCTTGGTGCGTTTGGTGTGGGCCGTTTTCGCGGGCGTGAACAGGCTGAAGAAAAAGCAGGCCGGCAGCGCATAGAAGAAAAGGCCGCAGCCATTGAGTCAGTAGCCGAACGCCGTGTAGAAGCAACAAAAGAGGCCAGCAATGTACAGCAGAATGTTAACCGCATGCCTGATGACAATGTTGATCGCGAGCTGCGTGACACGTGGAAGCGTCCCGGTGGTGGTTGATACAGCCTGTGACTGGGTAAAGCCAATCTACCTGACTGATCACGACATTGATGTTCTTGACCGCCAGACGAAGCGCGACATCCTGGCGCATAACAAAGCGTGGCAGGCGAACTGCCAGAAAACAAAAGAATCGGGGGCAAAGTGACGAAAACCAACCAGTGCAGTGAAGGTTTCGACAACCCATCCAGGTTCCGCGAGGAGTGGGATAAGCAGACCCAGGGGAAATAGAGCCTCATCCCTGAGGTTCTGACACAGTCTCTCCTCTGGGCTTTAACCGTAGCAGAATCACAGAGCCTCGCATCGGCGGGGCTTTTTTGTATCCGCATTTCACCGCGCACCGCAGCGCATTCAAACCACGTCGAACCAAACCCTTTGAAATGAGCCTTTGAGGAAGTCAGTTAGTGCTGGCGAGCCTCGACGGGCTGATTTCCTATGCGGCAAAGGTTCATCTCAAAGAAAGGTACACGCTATGAATAATCCGTCAGTTATTCCGGCCTTCGACTTCCGCGAAATGGTTTTGCCATCCAACGGAAAGGTCATCACGACGTCCATGAAGATCGCCCGCTATTTCGGAAAGGCGCATAAAAACGTTCTTCGCACTATCAAGCGGCTGGAGTCAGATTGCTCCCCTGATTTTAACCGGCTCAATTTTGAGCCCGTTGAATACCTCGATAAGAAAGGCGAAATGCGCCTGATGTACAACATCACGAAAGATGGCTGGATGATGCTTGTAATGGGTTTCACCGGGAAGATGGCGACCGCGATTAAAGAGCAATACATCGCCGCCTTTAACTGGATGGCCGAGCAGCTAAACCGACGCATGGCCATGGGTGAAGAAATGCAGCACCGCTACGCCATCAAAGAAACGCGCTCAAAGCTGAAAGGCACGATCGGAAGCCGTTTGATGAACGAGCGGAAGAAAGAGAAGCGCGTTCTGGAGCTCGAGCATGAGCACATCATGCAGGTAACGCAGCCAGAATTGCTGATTGGCTGATCGACATTACAGAAGCTCTTCACTGAGGGGCTTCGATAATGATCTGTGTAACCCCGCAAGGATGGTGATCACATCTTGCTGACGGGTAAGCCGTAAGTGGCTAAGCACTTCTGAGAAGCAGGGCAACAGCTGCGACAAGGCAAAGAGGTAATCATGTCCGACATCTACCAAATCACGCTAACCACCCAAACAGGCGAAACCTTCACAGGCAAGATGTCACGACGTCAGCCTGAGTTGGTTAACGGCTTTGTACCGCTGGCGAACGAGACGGGCGAGTGGTTGTACTTTGCTCCAGCGGATGTGAAACGCGTGCAGTTCACGCCAGTGCAGGCAGAGCAGACCGAGCAGCCAGAAGAACAAGCAACGGAGTAACTCATGAGCAAAACAGTAACATTCACCTCAAAAGTATCTCTTCGTCCATACATGAAGCCGATCCTGGTGCTGTCAGCCTTACTTCGCTGGGACTGGTTGACTAACAAGTGCTTCAAAATCGAAACCGTTACCAGCGACACGGTGCAGCTTTAAGGCGGAGTAACCCATGGTTAACGATGACGAGCGCAGGCCATATCCGCCAGTTAACTTCATCACCTCCGACAACTGGCAGCCATACACCAGGCTAATACCTGCCAATGAAGTGCATGAGTGGGTAAGCCGCCAAATCCTCAGTGATACCGGAAGCATCCACAACCCTGACCATGAGCACCTGCTTGAAGCTAACCTCTGCTTTATGTGGGCGTCTGACTCTTTCGCGAAGAAAGGACGGTATGTCCTCGGTCAGGCCGAGCAGGTAATGCTGCGCGCCGGTGGTTGGCAGAAAGCCAGAATGGAACAGCAGATGCATGAATGGTTCGGGCGAATACCGAAGTTCATCATCACGCTGGCGGCTGATTACTGCTCACAATGCAGTGACCTCGAATTCTGCGCACTGGTAGAGCATGAGCTTTACCACATCGCCCAGGCCACCGATGATTTCGGCGCGC
The DNA here is from genome assembly GCF_054779595.1 of Angustibacter peucedani. NCBI lineage: Bacteria > Bacillati > Actinomycetota > Actinomycetes > Kineosporiales > Kineosporiaceae > Angustibacter > Angustibacter peucedani. The sequence goes on along the minus strand of NZ_BAAGXY010000115.1, from coordinate 24,392 downwards.
TGAAGTTCAACAAAGAGACCGGGCAGCCAGTGCTGATACTGCGCGGCCACGACGTCGAAGAATTCACTGGCGTCGTACGTCGATACGGTGCCAGCAAAGAAGTACAGGAGCTCGTTGATGCGGCCAATGCGCCAGCAGAAGTGGCTCACATCGATATAGCCAGGTCATGCGGCACATGCATGTTAAAGCTGGCCTAACAATATGACTGATTATGACAGGCAGGTAATCCATGGCGACACTGAAAGGTGAGGTCAAAGCCTTCATCGTTCAGTCCCTTGCCTGCTTCGATACACCATCCCAGGTGGTTGAGCTGGTCAAAAAAGAATTTGGCCTGAGCATCACACGTCAGCAGGTCGAATCACACGACCCGACGAAAGCAAACGGCAGGGGGCTGGCGCAGAAATGGGTGGACATGTTCAATGCCACCCGCGAACGCTTCCAGAATGAAATCTCAGACATACCGATCGCTAACAAGGCGTACCGACTTCGCGTTCTCGACCGCATGGCAACGCGTGCCGAGGGCATGAAGAACCTCGCGCTTACTGCCGAGATTATCGAACAGGCGGCGAAGGAATGCGGCGATGCCTACACCAATAAGCACAAGTTTGAACATTCCGGCCCGAATGGTGGCGCCATCCAGACGATCACCATGAGCAAAGAGGAATACAAATCCGCACGGCAGGAGATGATGGAGGATGACGACTGCTGAGCAAAAGGCTTTTGCCCGTAAGGTTGAATGCGAAGAGGACGGGCTTTACTACGCTCGATACTTCTTCAAGCAACGTACTGGCGGCAAGATGATTGTCGCGCCGCACCACAAGGTGATTCAGCAGACGCTGGACCGCGTCATTGATGGTGAGATTCAGCGCCTGATCATCAACGTCCCGCCTGGGTACACGAAAACGGAGCTGGCTACCATCAACATGATGGGCCGCGGACTGGCACTGAACTGCCGGGCTCGCTTTATGCACCTGTCCTACTCGCACAACCTGGCGCTGCTGAACTCCTCAACCGCGCGCGGCATGATTAAGTCGCAGGCCTACCAGTCAATGTGGCCGATGGCGCTGCGCGATGACGCTGACAGTAAGGCGATGTGGTGGACCGAACACGGTGGCGGCGTCTACGCGTCGTCAGCTGCCGGGCAGGTTACCGGCTTTCGTGCCGGCCATATGGAACCGGGCTGGCAGGGCGCGCTGATTATCGATGACCCGGTTAAGCCAGATGACGCTTACTCAGAGATCGTCCGCGACGGGGTAAACAATCGCTTTAACGAGACAATTAAATCACGACTGGCGATCGAGACGACGCCGATGATTGTCATCATGCAGCGAATCCATTACCACGACCTGAGCGGCTATCTGCTGAGAGGCGGGAGTGGAGAGAAATGGCATCACCTGAATCTGCCGGTGATTATCGACAATAGTCAGCCATACGCAGCGCAGTACCCTGAAAACTCACACGCTATACCGATTGACCACGGACTGCCTGATGGCTGGCTGTGGCCGTTCAAGCACAATGAATCGCACCGTATATCCCTGTTCTCTCACCGGCGCACCGCCGAAGCGCAGTACATGCAGAAGCCTCGCAGGTTTAATGCTGAAGGAGCCCTGTGGACAGAAGTTATGATCAGCGCGGCACGCGAACTGCAAATTCATCACGATAAGGTTCGCACTGTCGTAGCCATTGACCCGCAGGCAACAAACAGCGACGAAAGCGATGAAACAGGTATTGTCGCTGCCAGCTCATATGGTGCTGGTGATAAAAAGCAGTTCTCTGTGGATGGCGATTACAGCGGTAAATTTTCACCTTCTGGATGGGCCAAGAAAGCCATATCGGCTTATGAGCAACACGAAGCTGACGCGATAGTTATTGAGACGAACCAGGGCGGAGATATGGCGGAGGAGACACTACGCAACGCCGGGTTCAAGGGTCGCATCATTCGTGTCCATGCCAGCAAAGGTAAGTATGCCCGCGCGGAGCCGATATCGGCGCTCTACGAACAGGGGCGAGTGGCAAATCACGGCAATCTCTACGTATTGGAGAACCAGCTGATGGAATACATCCCCGCCACCGCGAAGAAATCACCTGACCGCCTCGATGCGATGGTTTACGCACTGACTGAACTGAATGGATCGCAACCTGTGGGGATGATGATTCCGAAACGCCTTCGCTAACCAAACGGACAAACCATGACTGACAAATTAACTCTCGCCGTCAACCATGCGTTGAACGATGCGCGGATGGCGCGCGCCCGTATGGGGCTGATGGCGCCAACGATGGGGCTGGATAATAAGCGCCATTCCGCATGGTGCGAATATGGATTCCCTGAGCAGGTAACCTACGAAAACCTCTATGCCCTGTACCGCCGTGGCGGTATCGCTCACGGTGCAGTTGAGAAGCTGGTGGGCAAGTGCTGGCAGACGAACCCGGAAATCATCGAGGGTGACGATGCCGACGAGAGCGAAAACGAAACCGCCTGGGAAAACAAGTCAAAGCAGGTATTCAACAACCGGTTCTGGCGCTCATTTGCCGAGGCGGATCGCCGTCGCCTTGTCGGTCGTTATGCAGGCATCCTTCTGCACGTCCGCGATGAAAAAGACTGGAACCTTCCGGTTACCAAAGGGCGAGGGTTGCAGAAGGTTTCCGTGGCATGGGCCGGATCGCTAACGGTGAGCGAGTGGGACACTGGGCTGAACTCGAAGACTTACGGTCAGCCGAAAATGTGGCAGTACGCCGAACGCTTGCCGAATGGCTCAAGTCGCCGCGTCAATATCCACCCCGATCGCGTTTTCATCCTTGGTGATTACTCAGACGATGCTATTGGCTTCCTTGAGCCAGCTTATAACGCCTTTGTGAGCCTGGAGAAGGTAGAGGGCGGGTCTGGTGAGTCATTCCTGAAGAACGCCGCTCGCCAGTTAGCACTTAGTTTCGACAAGGAAATCGACTTTGGCAGCATTGCATCTATGTACGGCGTTGAAGTAGATGAGTTGCAGGATAAATTTAATGACGCTGCACGCGAGATGAATCGCGGCAATGATGTGCTGCTTTCTCTCCAGGGGGCCAGCGTAACCTCCCTTGTTTCTCCGGTTTCTGATCCGTCTCCAACCTATAACGTAAACCTGCAAACAGCCGCCGCAGGAGTTGATATTCCTACGCGTATTCTGGTTGGTAACCAGCAGGCTGAGCGGTCCAGCACTGAAGACCAGAAATACTTTAATGCTCGCTGTCAGTCGCGCCGAGTAGACCTCGCTTTCGAGATAGAGGACTTCTGCGACAAGCTTATTGACTTGCAGATCGTCGATTCAGTCAGCCAGAAAGCAGTTATCTGGGATGACCTGAACGAACAGACCGGTACTGAGAAGCTCACCAACGCCAAGACTATGGGCGAGATTAACCAGACCATGCAGGGCAGCGGCGATGAACCAGCGTTCACCCGTGAAGAGATTCGGACGGCTGCGGGCTATGACAATGACAATGACGACGAAGAGCCTTTAGGAGAAGAGGATGGCGACGAAGAAGACGAAGCCACCAATTCTACCGCGTAACTATCAGGATCCGACCGGGGCCGATGCGCTGGAACGCCGAGCAATGAAAGACTTCGCCAGGCGCATGAATAAGATTGGCAAGGCGTACAAATCAGCACTCGACAAAATACCTTCCTCCCTCGCAGTAAACGCCAGATACGAATACCAGTTAAACCCAACGCTACTCTCTATCATCCTGAACGATGCCAGTTACCTGGTTGATCAGGTGCTGCTTGAAGGTGGCGATTACGACCTGTGGTTTTACGAGTACATCGATCTGGCTTCGGAGAAAGGGACCGGACAGTCGTTCTACAACCTCAGCCAGCAGTCGCCGGTGTACGCCGCTGGTCGTGAGTCGTTAGCGTCCATCCTCGCAAGCGACCCGTATCAGCAACGCATGGCGCTGGTGCATGCGCGTGTGTTTGAGGAAATGAAGGGGCTGACAGCTGACGTTAAGCGCGACATGGCGCGCGTACTGACTGATGGGGTGGGCCGTGGTCTCAATCCGCTGGACATTGCCCGCAACCTGACGGTCCAGACCGGCATCGAGAAGCGCCGCGCGAACAGAATAGCGCGTACAGAAGTGACCACCGCGCTGCGCAGGGCTAAGTGGGATGAAGACCAGGAGGCGAATGACCTTTACGGCCTTAAAACGCTTCTGGTTCACATCTCGGCTCTGTCACCGACAACCCGACATACCCACGCAGTGCGCCATGCCCACCTCTACACCAACGAAGAGGTGCGTGACTGGTACAGCAAGGATGGCAACTCCATCAACTGCAAATGCAGCCAGCAGTCGGTACTGGTGGATGCGGACGGGAACCCGGAATACCCGGACACCATCACGAAACTCAAACAGGAATATAAATCGATGCAGGCGCGCGGTTACGCCTGGGCGGAGAAATAACCTATGAAATTCCAGGTAAACCACGAAGCAAAGCGTCCAATCCCGGCACCGCAAAATGGTGAGCATATTCAGGTCAACATCACCACGAAGGTGAACAGCCAGTCTATCCGGCGCGAAACACATAACGGTCGTGAGCATCTGGTGCTGCCGAGCTATACGCTGCCGGCGAACGTCGTCATGAATGGCGGGCTGTACACAGAAGATGAAATCAACGCCCACTATCAGGGGCTGGAAGGCACGCTCGCGCCGCTGGGTCATCCACAGGTTAACGGTCAGTTCGTGTCGGCCTTCTCTCCTGAAGGTCTTAACGTCGGCTACGTAGGCGCGTGGAACCGTAACGTTAAGAAGTCCGGTAACCGTATCTACCTCGAAAAGTGGGTTGATGTTGCCCGTGCCAGTGAGTCTGAAGGTGGTCGAGAACTACTCGAGCGCGTCGCAGCTATCGAGCGTGGAGATGACGTGCCGCCTATTCATACCAGCGTGGCCGCTTTCCTCGACCAGCTTGAACCGAACGAACAGCAACGCGCTACCGGCGCCGACTGGGTAGCCAAGATCTACAGCATGGACCATGACGCGATCCTGCTGCACGAAGTCGGAGCGGCCACCCCTGAGCAAGGAGTAGGCCTGATGGTTAATGCCGATCTGGCTAAGCCGCTTAAGGCTAACTCTGGCGCACTGGTGGGTGAATCCTACCGTGAGCGCGAGCAGCGTCTCGATCGCGCAGCCAAAGCGAAGTTTGCGGCGGGGGCGGATGAATACGCATGGGTTGCTGATTTCACTGACTCGCAAGCTGTAATCATCCGTAACGGCGGAACCGCTGAGGTGTTTGGCTACAAATCTGAGGGCGGCGTTATCGCCTTCGACGACACCGGCACCGCAGTAGCGCGCCAGGAGTCGTGGGTGGCAGTCGTCGCTAACAAATTCAAAGCTCTATTCACACCGCAGGAACAGCCTGCACCAAACCACAAAACGGAGGGCGACATGCCTTTAACCAAAGAAGAACTGGAACAAATCGGCAGCATGATCGGCCAGGCTGTTGCGACCAATACTGAAGCGGCTATCAAGCCTCTCGCGGAAAAGGTTGATGCGCTACATGCCAACCAGAAGCAACTCGCTGACACCCTGACCGCCAATTCACGCGCTGAAGAGAAAGCCAAGCGTGATGCGGTTGCTAAGGTCCATGGCGACATCGTGGCCAACGCGCTTTCTGGCGATGCCCTGGACGCAATGTTCAAGTCGCTGGGCGAAGCTGCTCCGCTGGGCACCAACAATGCTCAACAGCACAAAGAAACCGGCGCACCTGCCGCAGACGAACACTTCAAGTAAGGAGCCGGAATAATGCCACGTTATCGTCGCGTTAATATCGACGGTCAGTCTCTGTACAAGACCGAAACCCGCACCACGGCCGCAGCGTTGCTTCCTGGTACTGCGGCAACCATCAACTCATCCGATAAATTCGCTCAGGCCACCGCGCTAACCGGCCGCCTGTACATCATCGATGTCGGTTATCACCAGGGATTAACCATCACCGAATCAATCCCTGCCGGGGATTCGGCAGTAGGTAACTACGTCGAAGAAGGTCGTGAGCTGGCGCTGCGCTGCCTGCCTGGTGCGTATAAAAAAGACAGCCCGATCAAGCTGGGCACTGCCGGTCAGTTTACCCTGGCAACCGATGACACTGATTCAGTGATCGGATACAGCCAGGATGAATACACCATCGCGGCCAGCACCACCGACTTCATCCGCGTGCGCATGCGCGTTGGCACTGCCGCCGCTGCTGGCGCGTAACAAAAGGACAAAAACATATGTACTTCTCAAAAGAGACGCTGGCGACTAACTCCCGCCTTGGCGGGCACTGGAGTGAGCTGTGGGCAAACCGTAACATGTGGAACCTACAGAACGATTCCATCATTGCGGCTAACCGCGCGATGATGACTGCTGACATGCTGGCCTGTAACGCAGTGGGCGGTTTCTCCCGTGACTTCTGGGCTGAGATTGACAACCAGGTGCTGCAACTGCGGGATCAGGAAGTTGGCATGGAAATCGTGAACGACCTGATCGGCGTTCAGACGGTGCTGCCGGTCGGTAAAACCGCCAAGCTGTATAACGTGGTTGGCGACATCGCCGATGACGTGTCAGTAAGCATAGATGGTCAGGCGCCGTTCTCCTTCGACCACACTGACTACGCGAGCGACGGCGACCCGATTCCGGTGTTCACTGCTGGTTACGGTGTTAACTGGCGTCATGCTGCTGGCCTGAACTCTGTGGGCATCGATCTGGTGCTGGACTCGCAGATGGCGAAGATGCGCAAGTTCAACCAGAAGCGCGTCAACTACTACCTCAACGGCGATTCAAAAATTCAGGTTCAGTCCTACCCGGCGCAGGGCATTAAGAACCACCGAAACACCAAGAAGATCAACCTCGGTTCCGGTGCTGGTGGCGCGAATATCGACCTGACTACTGCCGACATGACCGCGCTCTTTGCGTTCTTCGGTAAGGGCGCGTTCGGTACTACCGCCCGCACGAACAAAGTCGCCGCATACGATGTAATGTGGGTTTCCCCGGAAATCTGGGCAAACCTGGCGCAGCCGTACGTGGTGAATGGCGTTGTAAGCGGCACTGTATTGCAGGCGGTTCTGCCGTTCGCGCCGGTGAAAGAAATCCGCATGAGCTTCGCGCTGACCGGTAACGAGTTTATCGCCTACGTTCGCCGTCGTGATGTTATCTCTCCACTGGTGGGTATGGCTGTAGGCGTTGTTCCGCTGCCGCGCCCACTGCCTAACGTTAACTACAACTTCCAGATCATGTCTGCTGAAGGTCTGCAAATTACCGCAGACGATCAGGGCCTGTCCGGCGTTGTCTACGGCGCTAACCTGGCGTAAGGAAACAGCATGGCTAAATACGAAGTTGTGCGCCCATGGTTCGGCGTGAAGGTTGGCGACGTGGTGGAGTTGAAAGAGCTTCATCCGGCGTTGAAGTCTAACGTCCGGCTGATGAAAGGCGAGGCTGGTGGAGAGCTGAAACCCGCAACACCTGATGCCGGTACCGGTGAGAAATCTCGCAAAGAGGTTATCCAGGCTCGTCTGACTGAACTGGGAATCGAGTTTAAAGTAAATCTGGGCGCTGAAAAGCTCAGTGAGTTGTTGCCGGATGGTGAACTCGAAAAGCTTTTCCCTGCTGAATAACAGCCGCCGCTAAGGCGGTTTTTTTATGCCCCGCTCCGGCGGGGTATTTCACGGAGTCGATAATGGTAACTCTCGGACAGGCGAAGGAGTATCTGGAGAGCCAGGGAATTACCATTCCCGATTTTGTTCTTCAGGCTCTCGTCGACCAGGCCAACAGTATTCAGGAGTGTCTTGATGCGCATTATCCTGCATCGACCGCGCTGCTGATTCAGCTCTATCTGCTGGCGCTTATGGGGCTCGGGCAGGGGGATAAATACATCTCCAGTCAGACGGCTCCAAGCGGAGCGTCGCGCTCATTCCGGTACCAGTCGTTCACCGACCGCTGGAAAGCATCAGTGAACCTGCTACGCGGGCTGGATAAATACGGTTGTGCAACCTCCCTTATTCCTGCCGACCCTACCGCCACCCCGGCATTCGCTGGTATCTGGATCGGTAAGGGCGGCTGCATGTGCGGGGATAAGTGATGACGTACAAATCAGTTAAGCACGGTCTGCCGCGCTCGTTCACCCGCGTCTGGGTGATGACCGACACCGGGCGGGAGACTACCGGCTACGTGAAATCGGACGGCGAGTGGCATATCAACTGTGAGCGCATCCGGGCGACCGGCGCGAAGGTGCTGCGCTGGAAGGAGTGAAATATGGCGACTGTAACAAACATGGTTAGCGCGTTGAATGTGACGGTAGTTTTCCGCGTTGCTGGAGAAGCTAAAACTTTCAGCGAGACAGTGATTTCACCAATCGTCATTGAGCGGTATTTGCAACTGGAATGCGGTGATGTCATAGGTCTTTTCGTGCCGGTCGGTAAAGGCCAGCAGGTCAATGCGCTGAATATCGAGTGGTTTGAGATTGAGCGCATTCCGGCGCTGAAGGAGTAACGCGTGTCGAGTGTTGCAAACTGGTCATATACCGCCACCGCTACTATCTGGCGCAAGCTGGAAGGTAATGACGAATACGGCGATCCGCTTGGCTATGCCGAACCTGAGCAAATCCTCTGTGATTACGAGGGCGGGCTCAGCAAGAAGTTAGCCAGCCTGGGTGCCGAAATCGTCGTGAAGAATACCGTCTGGACGGAGTTTGCGCTGGCGGCCGCGGGTGATTATCTGCTGATTGGCGTGTCTACCGAACCCGACCCGATTGTGGCCGGTGCCGACGAGGTGAGGCAGGTCATTCGCTACGCCGACACGTTCGAGCGCCTTGCGGATGATTACGCCATCCTGACTGGAGTGTAGCCATGGGCATCAAAGTGAAGGGCATCAGCCAGGCGAAGAAAAACCTTAATGCTCTGGTTGGTGATATTCAGGGGAGAAAGGTCGTCAGAGCCATGCAATCAGCTTTGATTATCGGCGGATCGCAAGCGACGCTCTATACCCCGATCGATACATCCACCCTCATCAATAGCCAGTTCCGCGAGATTACTGTAAATGGCAATCGCGTGACTGGCCGGGTGGGTTATTCAGCTAACTATGCTGCATACGTCCATGACCCAAGCGTACCTCAGAACTTCCGCCGGGCGACGGCCAGGAAGGAGTTTTTAACCAAAGGGTTTGATGATACCCGCAGGCAAATCGACGCGGCAATTAAGAAGGAACTATCACTTTGACCACTCCGATGTATAAGCGTGTTCGCAACGTGCTCGTTGATGCTGGGCTTACTACTGGCTACATCATCCAGTCTTTGTCTTGGGTAGATTCTGGAAAACTAACCGATCGGTTCATTGTCTTCCGCCCAAATGGCGGCACGGCGGTAGACCGGGATATGGCAGCAGATTATTACGTTCTGGTTGACGTTATTGCAGGAACGGCTAAGGGCGATAAGGCCAAAGCCGAGGCCGATGTTGAAGCCATTATCGAATATGTGAAAGCCAATCCGATGACAAATCGCTGCCTGGGGCAAATCTCAAATATGGGCGGCATACCATCACCTGTAATGACTACCGAAGGGCGTATGGTGTGGCGCCTGCAATTTGCCTGTCTCTTCGGCGGATAGCTAAAAATCAACATCACACAAGGTCGCTCTGAGCGGCCTTCTTTATTATCAGAAATGAGGTAAGCAACGATGCAAGGCTGCTCCAATAACGAACAACTAATTGGTCGCGCGAAGACGCTGGAACTGGCGTACGGATGCGCTGACATGGTGCCGGAGGAAGGTGACTGGAAGTTGATGGGTCTTCCAACTTCGGCTACGTGGGATTTAAGTCCTGAGGCGCTGACGTCTGATGCGGATAATGGCGGATTCAGTTCAAACCTGATCTCCAGCCTCGATCCAACCTATTCGATTGAAGGTGAGGTGCGTGTTAAGGACCGCACCGACGAATTCGGCGTTCAGCAGTTCGTGAAGTATATCGTTGATGAGGTACGCGCCCGCCGTCAGCCTGGCGTGTGGATGCGTTTCCATTGGGGCGATTATTATCACATCGGCTACATGGTGCCGTCTGGTGCCAGTGATGGTGGCGGCGTAAAGGAAATTGTCACCTACAGCTTTGAGTTCAAGCTGGCAGATGGTTCTACTTTCCAGATTACCGAAGCTGATGGCGATATCGCGGTAACAGGCGTGACGGTTACACCAACCAGCAGTTCTATTGCGGCTGGTTCAAGTACAACGTTCACCGTGAACATTTCCCCAGAAGATGCTGACAATAAAGTATTTACTGTCACTTCATCCGTGCCAGCTCGCGCTACGGTGGCTTTCTCAGGTAGTACCGTAACTGTATCTGCCCCATCGGGGGCTACGGCGGGAATCGCAGTGATTACTGTCACCACTGATGATGGTGCATTCACGGCAACCCACACCGTAACTGTCACTGTGTAAGCAAAACAAAGGGTAGATCGCTGCCCTTGATTTTGCTTATGGGGGGATAGATGACACCAGTTAAAGAGTTTGGAGAATGCCTTATTAGTGTCGGGGATAAGGACTACTTTTTCCGCCCGTCATTTCTCGCGATATCAAGTATCGGCGATCCGGTAGAAATCGTTCAGACGTTTTACGATCTTTATAATGATGAGGCCGCTAATCTCATCAAGAAGGCTGCCGAATCCTACATTCATTCAGAATATGATAGCCTGCCTGAATATGTAATTCACTACATCAAGAGCGGCATACTAAGCCGTAAGGCGATCATGGCTGCGCATACGGTTTTGTCTGCATGCTGTGAGGATGATGTAGGGGATCTTATCGGCTGGATGAAGCCAAGTAAAAGCCGGAAGCGCGGATTTAGGTGGCGGCAGGGTATTATGTCGCCTCAGGAAATGGTCATTATCGCTCAAAGCTTGATGATGCACGGTGTTATCGGGAAGGGAAACTTACGTAAGCTACAGCGCCACGAATCGAACGAGCCTACCAATGAATTCAGGGCGTCGGATTACATCATTGCTGCGAGAAATCACTTTAACATCAGCAAAGAAGAGGCCGCGCAGTTGACTATGACAGAGTTCCAGATGATGTTGGTTGCTAAATACCCTGAACAGAAGGGGTATACGCGGGATGAGTACGATAGCGCGGCAGATGACTACTTTGCGCGACGTAAGCGCAGGCTGGCAAGGGAGAATCAGAAGTAACCGAACTTCGGTCTACCAGCTTTTGAAGTCAATAAATCAGCCTTTTCCGTTGCAACTGTGCTATTCCTGGTTAGGATGTTTCCACTTTTACCAATGGGGAATAGAAAGATGCGTACATTAATTTTATTGGGAACGCTGCTCGCTGCACCTTGTGTTATGGCGGCTACTGATGCAGAAATTGTCAATGCTGTGAAACAAAGAGCAGAAAGCGGTTTCTTTCCAAAAGACGTAAAAGTCGTTTCATTAAAGGAAGTTAATTTCTTCCCTGACGACAGAGACACAGTGTACGCCAGATTTGGAAACGTATGCGGCAAGGCTGAAGTGACCAAAGGTGATAATAAAGCCTCATTGGTATTTATTGCCCCTGTGGTTGAAAAGGCAAGCCAGATTTCTATAGACGATCCGACAATTTACGATCTCACAAAGCAAGGTGAGATTGCAGAAAAAGACATTCCAAATAGATGTAAGTAATAAACACTTGAACATTAAAACCCGCTCCGGCGGGTTTTTTTATGCCCGGAGAAAAGCATGGCCAACAGTGAACAGGTTGGGAATATTGTTTATCAAGTCCAAATGGACGTAGCAGAGCTTATTGAAGCACAGCGTAAAGTAAACGATCGGCTTGATAAAATGGGCTCCAATTTCGACCGAGCATCCGGGTCGGTTAGCCGCTTTGAGGGAGCGCTTAATAAAGTAGGAGTGGCGATTGCCGCAGCTTTCACCATCGAGACGGCCAAAAGGCTGATTGCGATTGGTGATGAGATGGCTACCTTGCAGGCCAGGATCACCAGGCTCAGCCCAAGTATTGATACAGCTAAAGAGACTATGTCAGCTCTTTCAGCTATTGCATCACAAACAGGTAACAGCCTTTCTGAAACAGAGCGTTTGTGGGAATCACTGACCACAGCATTAAAAAGCGCTGGTGCAACAAACTCTCAGATCCTTGCGCTTACTTCGACGCTTCAAAAGATAGGCACCATAGGCAGTTCATCCTCTGAGGAAATGGCTAACGCACTTCGCCAGTTCGGGCAGTCAATCGCCGGCGGCACTGTACGAGCCGAAGAGTTCAACTCCATCCTTGAGCAAATGCCAGAGCTTGCTCGCCAGATTGCGTCTGGACTTGGAATATCGATTGGTGATCTCCGCAAGAGAATGCTGGAGGGCAAGTTAACGGCTGAAGATGCCCTTAACGCTATTCAAAAACAATCCCAGTCTGTTAACGAAGAGTTCGACAAGATGCCTGTCAATATCGACAGGGCGAAAAATAGCCTGGACGTAGCATTTAAAAACGCCATTAACGACATCAATCAGGCGATTGGCTTGACCTCGACCCTGGCGGGGTTGATGCAAAGTGTTGCTGATAATCTTAATTACTACAATAAAAATGTCGGTGATTCTTCCAGAATGCCGAAGCTTATCAAGCTACAACAAGAATTAAACTCCGAGCTTAAAGATGGTCAGCGCTGGTATGAGACAGACTCCGTATTCCAGACTCGTCGTGCGCAGGCCGCCGTTCAGTTAAAGCAGGTCGAAGGTGAAATTGCTCATATCAGAGCTAAAGCAGCAAGTGATGCTAAGAACAACCAAGGATTCAAGACCGAAACAAGCGGAGACGATGCAGCAACATCAAAGTTGGTGAAAAACTCTGAGCGCAGGCTCGCTCTAGCCAAACTGGAAGGAGAGGCAAGAGCAAGGCTTCAGGCTCAGTATGATGCTGCCGACGCTGGGGTTACGGATCCGAAACGCATCAAGACTCTTCAGGATGAATATGCGGAGACATACCGAGTAACCGAGGCGAGAAAGGAAAGCAATAAAACTGGCAAGAAAACTGAGGCGCAGTCCGAATCAATTGCAAATAAGCTTGAAAATTTGCGTCAGCAGTCAGAATTGGCAGCTGATTCAACGGAGGAGCTAAGCAGAGAGCAGGCCATATTACGTGCTCAGCAGTCACTGGGTAATTCTGCAACCCAGGAGCAAATCAAAAAGGCCGGTGAATATGCAGCAAAAGCATGGGATGCATCAGCAGCAGCCAAAGGGGTAACAGAAGCACTTAAGGCAATGCCTTTGCAGGCGGAGAATAAATCCTACGCCGAATCCATGCAAAATCTGAAGGCCGCACTGAACGCTGGGAAAATAGATCTCAAGGAGTATAACGCTGCCACGGAGAAAATGGCGCTCGAGCACCAGAATAACCTCGCCAAGATTAACGCCCAGGCCACAGTCAATCCGGTAGCTTCTGCCCGAGCCGAAGTTGACCCGGTACAGCAACTGGTGAACGAAAATAACCAGAAGTTAGCCCTGATGCAGCAATATCAGCAGCAGGAACAGGCGATACTCCAGCAAAGTTACCAAAAAGGGAAAATAAATTACGATCAGTTCGTTGCTGCAAAGGCAGCTACCGATGCCCAGTACCTTGCCTTAAAGACTGCGCAGGAAAACCAGTTCAATGAGCAGATTACAGCCGCTCAGTGGCAATTGCTCAGTCAACAAGGTCTTGGTTATGAAATGCTGACAAGCGCGGTGGATGCGTTTTCAGGTAATGCATCCAATGCGTTAACCGGGCTGATCACCGGAACGATGTCAGCGCAGGATGCTATGCGCTCACTCGGTAACACGATGCTGAATAGCGTGGTAAATGCGCTAGTCCAGGTTGGGGTAGAGGCTCTCAAAAACTTCATTATCGGTCAGACATTGGGCGCAGCTTCTACCGCTGCTTCTGTCGGTATGGCTACCACGACGGCGGCCGCATGGGCTCCAGCCGCAGCGCTGGCCAGCCTGGCATCCTTTGGCGCAAACTCAGCGCCTGCGATGGCTGGTATTGCATCTACCGTTGGGCTTGCTCAAGGGCTGGCTTTGGCTGGGGCCAGATACAATGGCGGACCTGTGTCATCGGGAAGCATGTATCAGGTCGGTGAGCGAGGGAAGCCGGAGATTTACCAGGCCAGCACCGGTAAGCAGTACATGATACCGGGCGACAATGGCAAGGTGATCAGCAACAAGGATATGACTTCAGGCGGCGGAGTTAGCGTCATAATCAACGTTCAGAATATGACGAGTGCCACATTTGACGCTCAAGCTACTAACAACGGAGATGGTACTATAACCGTGGATGCCATTATTGCTGACTTGAATAATGGAGGTCCTATATCGCAGGCTATCACTGGCAATACAACTGCGAAAAGAACACCTCGAGGTCAGTTATAAGGAGATATGTGTGGTTATTGAGCCAAACGATGTGCAATCCTTCCCAATTGAAATAGGTAAACCAAATAAGTTTTACCCTAACAGGGCGGTGGAGTTTGTCTTTACTTTAAAGGACGGTTCCACCATCAAAGGCATTGCTCCTGCTGGAGAGGACCTGGAATTTACCAATAATGGCGATATCGTTGATATAAAAATCAATGTTTACGATACGCCATCTGGTCCACGGTCCGTTGAATAATCAAACCCGCTTCGGCGGGTTTTTTAATGCCTGGAGTTTAGATGCCAATTATCGACTATCCCGACTGGCTGCCGCTGGCGCAGAAGGCCAGCAAAAACATGACTCTCGATACCGGGTTCCAGACCGATCAGCCAGCGGTCGGCCCGGCTATCTTCGAGAATCAAACCGACGACCTGAAAGTGACCTGGTCGCTGACGTGGATCTTCACTCTGGCTGAGGAGCGCGCATTCCAGCAATGGCTACGCAGCCCGAACTATCTCAACCGGGGCCTGAACTGGTTCCGGATGAATATCAATCTTGGCGGCAGTGGCCTGCAATTGCAGGAGCTTCACTTCACGCAGATGCCAGTCCAAACCAGTATCGACGGCGGGGTGGTGACCTGGACGGGGACGGTTATTGCGAACTACCTCTACAACGCCGACGACGAGTTCGACGACATCATTGTTGAGTTGCCGCCACCGTGGGATTCATGGCTGGATATCGTTGTCACGGGTTATCCGGACGGGCGCGATCCGGAATCTTTGCCGAGGGTGCCGTAATGCCGAGCTTCAGGAAGTACAAGCAGCAACGCCCGACGCGCGGACTGTACGACACAATCACGTTCTACCATCCATCATTTGGCTATGTCCGCCTGGTCGATAAGCAGTTCTTCCCGAAGACGCTTGGCGGCCAGACGTTCACGCCAGCGCGCTTTGAAATCGAAGAGAGTCAGCAGAGCGGTACGCCGGTGATCGACGCGACGGTGAAGTTAGGACGGCTGTCGTCGGACATCAAAGCGCTGATGAAGCAGTGGAAGGGCGCGGCCCGGCTAACAGCCATCACGGCCACGCGGCAGATCTTCGACAGCGGCGATGTGTCGGTGCCGATTAAGTCGTGGCAGCTTTACGTCAAGACGGTAGATATTGATGCCGACGCCGCATCGGTAACCCTGTCTGTCACCAACCCGCTGAACAACAACATCGGAAGGCTCTATGACCCAACGGAATATACTGGCCTGCAATACCTCTGATTTTGTTCGACAGGTGATCGGCGTGCCGTGGGCTAACCGGGCCTGTTCGTTCGAAAAGGTGGATTGCTGGGGGCTGGTGGTGCTGTATTACCGGCACGTTCTCGGCATTGAGCTTCACCAGACGCCGGATTACGAAGCCGGGGCCGACTTCTTCACCTGCTATGAGGGTGACGTCGTTTTCTGGCGCCAGGTCGATAAACCTGTCGATGGCGGGATATTTGTCGGGTACCGCGGCGCGCAACCGGCGCACGTTGGCCTGGTGCTGAACCGGATGGCGCTGCACTCGCGCGGCGAGAATGGAAGCGTGCGAATGGACTCGTTGCTGGTCATTCAGCGGGCATTCACCAAAGTGGAGTTTTTCGAATATGGCGCTGGTTGAGATATCGAATTTTCCAGGAACGCCTAAGCTGCGTTGCAGGGTGCCAAACGGCACCCTTTTTTATGACTGGCTGGCGGCCAATGACGCTACTTTCCACCGCGACCTGCTGATCGTCCGCAACGGCGTAAAGCTGGGTGACGATGATGAGCTGGCGTTTGAGTTGAGCGAGCTGGACCATATCCAGATATTCGACCAGCCAAAGGGCATTGTCGGCGACATCCTGAGCCCGATATTCAAAGTAGTTGGCCAGGTGTTTTCGTTCCTGGCGCCGAAGCCCGCTATAGCAAACAACGGCGGTAATACCGTCGACTCGCCCAACAATAGCCTGACCGGTCAGACAAATACCGCTCGCGTTTACAAGGCAAAGCCGGACATTTACGGGCAGATTCGTTCGTTCCCGGATCTGATTCAGGAGTCGGTATTCGAATACGTACACCAGACTTCCACAGACGGCGGCCTGAAGTACGTTACAGAGTGGATGTGCATCGGAATCGGTAAATACGATTATGAGTCCGTGCGCTACTCAGAATCCAGCCTGGGCTCTCTGGCCGGTGCCGAATTCCAGTTCTTCCAGCCTGGCGAAGTAATCCCGCAGATCGTTGAGGGGTACGGATTCGATGACGTTGACGGTCAGGAAGTTCCCGGTCAGAACGAAGCCAGCGACTTCCCGATCGAAACAGCAACGGCAAACACGGTGGTCAGCGGAACGTATTCCGGCGGCCAGATAGCGATGAAAATCGTTAAGCAAGCTGAGTTCGACTATTTCATGGGGCTGGTTCTGCCGCACGCTGTAACCTTCACCATCAACGTGACGTACAGCACGGCCTCCGGAACCGTTACTACCGATGCTACATTCTCCGGCACGCTGATCTCCGCCGTTGAAACAAACGACGGCGCGGTTGTTAACCCGGTGCGCTGGTACACGTTTACGATGAACCAGCTGGAGGGGCCGCAGGACATCCCGGCGAATGCCACGATCAACACCACGAAATTCATCCTTAACGATAACGAGGCGCTGGTGGTTGGGCCGTTCTTTTCCCCGGTCGAGTCAACTCAGTTGTGGCTGCATACTCAGTCCAGCCTCGGCGGGAAGAAAGAGACCAACTGGAAGGTGGTTATCTGGAAGATCGACGACGAGTACAACCAAGTCCCTGGTACGCAGCAGACGTTTACATACAGGCAGACGACGCCGCATCAGTCGACGAGTGAGGTGTTTTATCGCACTGACAAGATCACTCCGACCGGCGGCTTCGGGAAGTACGCGGTCAGCTTCCAGCGCACGGACAACTCTGGCGACGCGTCACTTCTGAAGGTCGAAGAGATCCACAGCATTAACATCCGTACGAATGTCGTCCACCCGACCGACACGCTGGTGCGCGTAAAAGTCAGGGCGACGGAGAATGCCCTGGGCAGCCGTGAGCGCAAATATAACGCCCTGGTGACGCGTCATACCATCACGTACGACCTCAATACGCAGACGGTGGATTACACGCTGCGGCCGTCGCGCTCGTTCGCTGATGCGGTGGCGCATACCTGGTTGATTATGGGTAAACAGCCGGTAAGCAGCATTGACCTGTACGGTCTTTACTCTATTGCTGAGAGCCTGCCTGATGAGCGACTGGGTTACTTCGACTACACGTTCGACGACGAGAATGACTCGCTGGGCGACCGCGTGCAGGCGATCTGTAATGCTGCGTCGGTGGTGGCGTACTGGGACGACGGCGTGCTGACGTTTACCCGTGATCAGAAGGTTGACTACCCGGCTGCCGTATTCAACCGGGCCAACATGAAGACGGACGAGTACAAAATGACGTACGAGGCCACGCTTCCTGGCGGCTACGACGGCGTACAGGTGTCCTACGTCCACCCGACCACGAACAATAAGACGTACATCAACTACCGCGTGCTGAATGGTGTAATCGTCGAACAGGAAGCTGAGAACCCGAACAAGCTTGAGATAGTGGGCTTCCGTAACGAGTATCAGGCACGTGAACGCGCGCTGCGCGAAACCAAGCGCCTGATCTACTCCCGGGTGAAGATGAACGCCAAAGTGTTCGAAGACGGCATTATCCAGGTTGGCAGCGTTATTCAGATGCCAGACATCTACGACAGCAACCAGCAACAGGGTTACATCACCGGCCGCGCCGGAAATAACTTTGATACCAGTGAGCCGATCACCTTCACCGGTTCGATGTATGTGCTGGTGACCGACAGTCTTGGCAATCCGACTCTGCGTTATCCGGCCACCGCCCGTAGCGATACGAAGTACGGCTTCACCGCGGCAATACCAGACATTCAGCTCAATATATGGAACGGAGACACTGTGCAGCTCCCGTCTCGCTATCTCATAGCGACGGTGGAGGAACTGGACAGTCAGCTATGGACGGTTAACAGCATCAAACCGAACACAGACAACACGGTATCTCTGACAGTCGCGGAATACAGCGACGCCATCTACCAATAAGACCCTTTCCGAACAACCCAACCCGGCCACCGTGCCGGGTTTTTTATGGAATAAATATGGCCACGCAACCAACTCAAGACGCAGTACCAAGTGAATCGCCTCGCGACCTGAAATTTAATGCAGGTAAAATTGACGAGTTCGTCACCTCTCAAGGTTGGACTTATACCGATCGCTTTGGCGTGAAGCATTACACCATTGAAGGCATCAATTACCTCGCACAGCAGGCCATGAACGCCTTCGGTTACGTTATCCTTACCGGGAAAACATTCACTACCGGTGCGACTATAAACAACCCGAATGAGGTGCTGCTGAACACAGCCGACGGCGAGTATTACAAATGGACTGGCTCGTTTGCTGTTGGACCAAAAGTTGTCCCGGAAAACTCTACACCTGCCAGCACTGGCGGCATTGCGCCTGGTGCATGGATTGGGGTTGGTGATTCTTCATTGCGTGCTGCGCTGGCGGCTACAAGCGGGGCTGGGTTGGTTGGATTGTCGGTTGGCTCTGTCTACCCTGCTGGCACTGTCGGATCTGCCATCCAATACCGAACTCCGCAGATGTATGGTATTGAACCAAGCACCACAAACATCATTGGCTCCGGTCTGGATGCTATGTTTGCCGCGGGCGGGGATATTCGTTTCGAGAAGCCGGGTACATATCTTACAGATCGTGCTTGGGTGTTGCGCTCAGGTACGCGATTATGGATTGGCGCAGGTGTTATTCTTAAAGCTGTTGATAGTTACAACGGCAATATTCTTCAGAATTACAGCTACGCCGTTAACGCCGGTGCGGGAACAGCAGACGACTTCATTGAAGTTTGGGGGCCGGGTACCATTGATTTTAATGGTCTGGCAAAAGGATTTAATGGTACCGGGAGCATGGCTTCAGTATTCAAAAACGTAACCACGTTACGTATCGGTGGCGGAATTCTCGTTCGCAACGCCCGTAAATACTGTTGGCTGATAGCTAAAATTCAGAATTTACATGTAGATGGTCTGCGTTTTAATACCATTTCAGACGGTCTTCATTTACAGAATCCTTGTCAGAATGTTTACATCCGAAACCTAAGCGGTGTAACAGGCGATGATATGTGCGCTCTCACTGTGGGAGACTATCCGTCTTACGACATCAGTGAGCCAGGTGATTTCTCTAACGTAGATATCGCTGGGATTTATAGCCTGAACCAGGCCAACGATGAAGGAACGACAACTACAACGCTTTTGACCTTCGGTGGCGACGGGTCCGGGGTTTATGTGCGCATGAAAATTGCTGGCTTGTATGGCAACACTAATCACGCTGTGGCACGATTTAATGCTGACACCAATGGCTTGACGTATACAAAGGTCAATAATTTACATGTTAGCGAAATTTATGCAGTTCCTAACCCTGCAAACGCCTACCCAATCATAGAAATTAATGACCGTGGATATGGTGCTTCTCCTAACTTATATGGAGTGGAGATTGATGTTTTAACTATCGAAAACGTCTATACACGTAACGACGTAGCGCATGTGGTAGGGATATCTGGCACTTATGGAACAATGGTTCATCAGTTAACTATCAACAACGGCCCTCGTAATGGCCTGGGCATGGTGGCGCTTAACAATGCTAATACCACTTTTTGCGAGACAATTTTCATTAACAACTGTCGTACTATACTGCCGGTTAACGCCAATGCCGCGGTTATAAACAGCCGGGGCGTTATCGGTCAAATTTTCTTGGATAACATTCAGGCTTTGTTTACGGACACAACGCAAGGCCGTATATTCCGCGGAATTGGCGCTAACAGTGTCTCTAAAATACACGCCAATAACGTTACGCAGCTTAGGGGGCTTGCTGCATTCGGTTCCTTGGCCGCAATGGCCACACAACCGGAAATTTATATCAGCAATGCCACATTTGATGGAACTACAGGTGTAGTCGATCTAACTGGGACTACAGCTAAAGTTTACTGTAAAAACGTAAAGGCACTGATTGCTTCAGGATTTGTTCCATTTTCATCGAATGCTGGATCGTACTACATAAGTGGTGATGTTGATACCGATGGTTCTAATACTTTAGCGACATCAAATGCTGGAACCATCAGGTTAATGCGGGGGATTCACAACATAGCTTGTGACTTAACAAAATTAACATCTGTTGATAACTCAGGGTGCTATAATTCTAACGCTAGCCTGTCGTGTGGTGTTGGTATGGTAAACGTGCAGAATAAGATATGGAAACATATCTATACTGCTGCCACTTATACCAGTAGCATTTAAATATACCCCCCCCCTACAGATTATGTGGTGGGGGGCTTTCAAAAACTATTTACACTCTGTCTTCGTGAAATCAAACACAATAGTTGAGCTTTTTTTATCAATTAAAATGTTATAGTTATTAGAGTTTCTGATATTTTCAAATGTACATAAACTCGATTTAAGCGACATGTGATAATCAAAGCTTTGAAATTTTTTATCCAAATCGAAATGCATCATTTGGGTATGGCCCCACACCCATTGATTATTTATTGTCGGCTGTATAAGTTTTGAAATTATTGGGTATTTTTTTGCTGCCATCCTAACTTCTGGTGACAACGACACTCCACCTTTGAAAGCAATAAATTCATAACTGCTCAAGCCAAGGCTGTTTAAGTCAGACATCATTAATTGAATTATCGCATTCTCATACTTTTCTTGATTGTTAAGTGAGTTCGCGTAAGCATAGGCAACCCCTAAAGAGTATAGGGCGTAGACTGTAAATAAAATACCGCATAATGATTTATAAAGCTTTGTGCGAGAGAAGGCCCAGGTGGAAAGAACCGCAAAGAAGAAGCACGCAGTTCCAAATGCCATTAGAACCCTGGGAGATAGTACTGGGTCCCTCAGGAGCATCATGGGTCCTGTTATCATGCACAAAACTGCAAATGGAGAAAATACAATGACTAAAAGCTTCATTATTTTCTCAGGCTTAGAGTAACTGCATTTAACAAGCGAGATCTTAATTAACGCAATTAAAGATAATGTTAACACCACTACACAAAATATTATAAATGGCGTGGTAACAACAAGACTTATCAATTTTCCAAATTCGGTAATATTGCGTGATAGAACCGTTAAGGCATCATTTATTCCTGAAGTTGCAAGTTCACTATGCCTTAAATTATAACTACCAACTAAAAAATATGGTGAAATGAAAGTTGAATATATAATATAACTAATACCTAATCCGCCAATGGATGCTACTATTGATAACAATCCATTGCGAGTTTCACCTAATCTGAATATATTTAATACGTATAAAATAGCGAATATTATATATATGTTAATTGATGCCTGATAGATGCACAAAATTAAAATTACAGAAGTGAAGCAATATAGAAATTGTTTTTTTAATTCTACCGATTTGAATGCAAAAGGAATTATTGCACACAATACGGATATCGACATTGGGAAAGCATCGTATTTATATGATATATTCTCCAACAAGAATGGGCTTGAAATTGCAACCATTGAAATGATGGCAGCAACGTACCCATCAAATTCAGTGAGAAATGCTTTTGCAGAAAAGTAAACGCTCAGCGATAAGATGCCCAAGGCAAGCAATTGCGGTAGTGGAGATATGTCTGGCAACTGAGGCCCAAAGCTCAAAGATAGGAATAAAAGATCAGCAAGAGGCCTGCCGTTATCAGACCACTTTGAATATCCGTAAATAGAACGACCTAAATCATCAACGTAATAGTGACTTGATAAGATAATTGGTAAGAAGAATATCAATGACATAAGCAATATCATTGAAAAAAGCTTTTTGTCTAAATTGAAACGAAGCATTTTAACACCTTAAGACTTGTTTGTTGGTTCATAATTTTTGATGATGTATCGCGGTCTTCCCTTAACTTCAACATAAATCCTTCCGATATACTCCCCAAGAACACCTATGCCTATCAACTGAACCCCACCAAGGAAAAGTATTGAAACAAGCATTGATGGATAGCCGCGAACCGGGTTGCCGAACGCTAACGTGTCGACGATCATCCATGCGCCATAGATGAAGGCCAGGCCAGCAACGAACAAGCCGATATACGTCCACATGCGCAGTGGGAAAGTTGAGAAACTGGTGATACCCTCTAACGCTAGGTTCCACAGTTTCCAGCCATTAAACTTAGAATCCCCGGCAACACGTTCTGCGCGGGCATATTCAACAACATCAGTGCGGCCGCCAACCCAACTCAAAACGCCTTTCATGAAAAGGTTGCGTTCTGGCATTAGCTTGATGTTTTCAACCACATCTCGAGACATCAGGCGGAAGTCGCCAACGTTTTCCTCGATCTGCGGATTGCTGATTTTGTTGTGCAGCTTATAGAACCACTCTGCGGTCTTACGCTTGAGTCGCCCATCGGTGGACCGGTCAGAGCGTTTAGCCAGCACCATATCCGCCCCGGCCTGCCATTTCTCTATCAGGTGCGGTATAACCTCAATTGGGTCCTGCAAATCAACATCTATCGGGATAATAGCTTCGCCGCTTGCATGGTCCAGTCCTGCAAACAGCGCAGGTTCTTTACCGAAATTGCGGGTAAAGGAAAGAGGAATGACAAGCGGATCGGCCACAGCGAGCGCATTTATTATTGATTCTGTCGCATCTTTACTGCCGTCGTTGATAAAGACTATCTCTACTTCATGCTGTTGTAGCTCTTCAAACTCCCGCACGGTTTTGTAGAAGATTGGAATAGCATCTTCTTCATTAAATACCGGAACGACCAGAGAAATTTTCATTTCGCATCCCTAAAGACAATGAACTTTGAATAGATAAAGCCGCACACCAGACTGATAGCGGAGAAGAGAATGAGAGTCACAATTGGAGCCATACCGGACTTATCGGCAGCCCAACCAACAGCTGCGCTCAAGGATCCCATAAACCCTACATACAGCATGTAGCGCATCGTGGTTGTCGAAGACTTAAACGTGAACCTGGCGTTTGCAAAGAAGCTGAATGACACTGCCACGACGAATCCGGCGAAGTTACCAAGCGCCTGACCTGTGTGAAACGCGTATATGCAGATAGCAAACACAACCCAGTGAATGAGCGTGTTAATGACGCCGATTGATGTGTACTTAGCAAAGAGCTTTAACATTATATAAATCAGTCAATTCGGAAAGGTCTGAAGTTTAGCACCACTGTGAAACTTGATCGACCCTCATATTTGACGATACTGTATATACATACAGTTATTTTGTGAGGTGATTATGCCACGCACAGCAGACATTCATGCCGCGTTTGTTGCGGCCCTAGAGTTAAACCCCAAGGGGTATCGTTACCTGAGCACAGACGCATTCGTAGAGAAATTGCGGGAGTTCAACTGGCACTACACGCGCGAAGAAGCGAATGCCTGGATAGAGCGATACCAAAAAGACTTTGCTGACAAGACGACAGACGGTAGCGATAACAGGTACTGGATCCTGCGTAACATGGGGAGGGTCCAGTAATGGGATTTGCATCACCTGCAAGCGATTATGTCGAGCGCCAACTTTCACCCGAGGTGATTTGCAACATCGGCGCAGAAAGTAGGGTGCTTGAAACTGATTCAGGATTTGCAGTCATTGAGCCAGCAGCCAAATGCGCGCCCGGGGATGTGCTGCTTATACTTTGCGATGGTCATACGCAGTTTGCCAAGTTGATGGGAAAGTCGCTCATTACAGATGATGGAGAGGCAATAGAGGGAAGCGCACTGGAAGAAGTAGAGGTGCTTGGACGCGTCACGTTCTTCATCAATCGTGCAAGCGATGACGACTGCTGCCCGGTGATGTAATGGGGCATGGGTGGGGCATAAAACAGCACTCGATCTAAGGTGAACTTAGACGACTGATGTTTTCGACAACTGCAACCATCTGTTATTTGGTGCGCTCTTGGACGATCTTTGTCGATTATGAAAAATGTATGCTCATGTGATGGG
>NZ_BAAGXY010000114.1:0-993 GCF_054779595.1 Angustibacter peucedani | reverse complement strand
GTATTTCCTTATTGCCCTTAACAGTTCTTCCTTGCTTTTAAATTTCTTGTCTGCATAGTACTTGCTGTCAAGCCTGTGGCTTCTTTCCACTTTCCCATTCTCCCATGGCGAATATGGACGAGTTGTCCCGTACTCTATCCCCTTCTCCTCCAGTTTCAGCTCAAACAGTGTTTTCTTATCACTTTCAGAATTTGTGAACTCTCTCCCATTGTCTGTCTGAACTTTCTTTATGTCAAATCCCAGCTCCTTTTCCAAGTTCTCTAGAAACTTTGCAGTCTGATAGGTACTTTTTTCATCTGCTATCCTTAACACTCTTTTTCTTGTATATTCATCTAATGCCGTTATTTGATAATACTTCTGGTCACGTGTGCCAAACTGTATGCATTCTTCCGGAACATATTTTATGTCTATCTGTACTCTTTCCCCAGGGTACTTCGCCTGTTCAACCTTCTTCTTTCTCTTATATAGCTTTTTAGGCTTTTCTTTGGCATTGCCCTTCATTTTCCTTATTATCCTGCACATTGAATCATATGTACGGCTATAGCCTTCCTTTCTTGCTTTGACATAAACTTCTGCCAGCCCTTCATAGCCAAATTTCCTGTACTTTTTCATAACCAGCTCTATTTCTTCTTGCGTGTGCTGGTTTGGGTGGCTTTTAGGTCTTCTGCTTTTTGGCAGAAGAGACTGGACTGTGCCGTCGTATCTGTCTCTCCAACGTTTTATCTGCTGACGTGATGTCTTATATTTCACTGCTGCCTTTGAATTATTATTATGTTTTATTGCATACTCAATTGCCCGTTGACGAACACGGTATATTTCTGATATACTACTCATATGAAAGGTTTCTCCTTAATGTGGTTTGGTAGATTTACATTATATCAGAAACCTTTCTTTTTTTGTATATGCTTGTCACATATGTATTATCTCACAACAGTTTTGAAATTTTTACAATTTTATAGTAAAACTTATTTAAAACTAAACTCAAAAGCTATG
>NZ_BAAGXY010000113.1:0-1506 GCF_054779595.1 Angustibacter peucedani | reverse complement strand
TCCTGAATTATTCACCAGAAACTCCAAAATCCCCATCAAACACATGATTCAAGTGCTTGATGGGAATTTTACGTTTTCACCTTTTAAGTGCAGAAAAAGAGCCTCAGCTCTGGTATAGTTAACTCGACCAAAAGACACTATAAAGAGAAGAGGACTCTATAATGAAAACTGTACAGGAAATGGCATTTAGTTTCAATAAAAACATTCTAGCATCGCATACCGGCGGTCAATTATCTTCTGATGGTGGCCTAACCTTGTGTGTTGAACTGATGGCAAAGTTTCAGTTCACGAACTTAGCTGACAATCTATTGAAGTTCAACGACCATCGACAATACTGCCGACATAGTAATTCAAGTATCTTAATGCAGTTGGTTCTGCAGATCATTGCCGGTTATAATACAGATTCTGCTGCAACCTCATTGGTTGCAGAACCATTGTTTAAACTTTTATTGGACAAACCAGCCTTAGCTTCACAAGCGACGATATCCCGTTTCTGGCAACGTATCGATTCCGCAGGTGTGGACGCCTTCCAGACTTTAAATCAAGCTCTTATTGATCAAGCTCGACTGCTAACTAATCAGACGACCACCATTATTGATATTGATTCAACCCATTCTGACACTTATGGCAATCAAGAAGCTACTGACTATAACGCCCATTATGGCTCGGAGGGGTATCATCCATTACTAGCTATCGATAATGATGGTAATCTCATGAAAGCCATCCTACGGCCTGGTAATGCCTATACCAGCACAGATATAAAAGCCTTTTTAGAACCGTTATTAAAACATTATCAAGACCAATTGCCAGAAACTGATATTCTGGTTCGCGGTGATAGCGGGTTCGCCACACCAGCTGTTTATGATACCTGCGAGGCCGATGATGTCTTTTACATTATTCGCCTCAAACGTAATAAGCGACTACACAACTTGGCAGAAGAGTTTGTACAGATAAGCGACACAACTGAGTGGCATGAAACCGAAACTCACTATTACTCAGCAACTTATCAGGCCACTTCGTGGCCTAAACCGCGTCAAGTATACGTTAAGTCAACTCGTGTAGCTGGCGAATTGATCTTTTCACATGAATTTATTGTGACTAATCTGACAAATTTAACCGCAGAAGCAGCATTTGAACTGTATCATAAGCGTGGTCAGATGGAGAATTATATCAAGGAAGCCAAAGAGGGCTTCTTCTTTGATAAGACTGATAGTTCAACGTTTACCGCCAACGCTGCCCGTATGATGGTTAGTGTATTAGCGTACAATATTATCAATTTTATGAAGCAAATAGCCCTACCTAAAACAGAGACCGGATTGCGTGTTAGTACATTACGAATCCGTTTATTCAAAGTCGCTGCCCGCGTTGTGTTTACCGGTCGACGAATCCAGTTACGACTGAGTTCTCATCACGTTTATCATCGACTCTTTTATCAGGTATTACAGCGTATTCAGGCTATTAAATAGCCCCAATTAAAAAAAATTCTGTACGATCAAGGGATAAGTG
>NZ_BAAGXY010000112.1:0-2414 GCF_054779595.1 Angustibacter peucedani | reverse complement strand
TAGACAATCTGTGACAATAGCAATGCACCTGTAATACCCACGCCAAGGCGAACGAAGGACCGTTGAAAGGCTATTGGACGATCAACGAGCTGTAAGAAATTGCTCACTCCACAACCCTCCTGAAATAATTTTGAAACTTCCAGACAGGCTGCATGCATTCATGCGGATAATTCTGCCTGGTGAAGTACACCTGCTGTTTATCCCGATTCCAGCCGGTGACATGCACAATCACACCGCGCGGATCGCGATAATCGATATCCAATGGCTTAACTTGGTTTTCGGTAGTGATCGAGTGCGACATATCACACCTCATTGCCCGGGTGCGGGAATAATTTTGGTTTGTCAGGTCTCAGTTCATGGGCGGGAATCCCAGTAAAGGCCGCAACATCAGGCACATGTTCCACCCCAACAACACCAACCTTTCTCCAGCGAGAGACAGAGGGTTGTTTTACACCTATAGCGCGAGCTAGAGCATTTACTCCTCCAGCAGCATCAATAGCTCTTTCAATTGCTGATTTCATTTTTTTGCTAATCCCGTTCAGTTGCTATCGAAATTATGATAGCATTTGCTATTGGAATGAGCAATAGACTTGTTTATCATGCTTGACTAGAATGTGATAGCGGAGGCTATAAATATGCAAGAGAGAACACTTAAGACGCTAGCTGACAGACTTAACTACGCAATGCATGAGATGGGCATGAGCCAGGGTCAGTTAGCCAAAGCGGCGAATATGGCACAACCAACCATATGGCGAATAACATCTGGAAATGCTAGAGGCACAACTAAAATCGTTGAAATAGCTAATGCCCTGGGTGTTCGTTCGGAGTGGCTATCAAACGGTACTGGACCAATGAGGGGTGACGACCAACAACCACCCCCACCGATGAATAACAAAAAAGATCCAGCCATCTTCAGAGTTGACGTACTCGACCTTACCGTAAGTGCTGGCCCGGGCATAATTAACAGCGAATTCGTGGAGGTGCTGCGCTCCGTGGAATACTCAGTTGAAGATGCCCGTCAAATGTTTAATGGCCGGAAACAGGAGCAGATACGCATCATCAACGTTCGAGGTGATAGCATGTCTGGCACCATAGAGCCAGGGGACTTACTCTTCGTCGATATCAGCGTTCAGCATTTCGACGGCGACGGTATATACGCGTTCATCTACGATGACACATCGCATGTTAAGCGCTTACAAAAGATGAAAGACAAACTCTTAGTTATCTCTGACAACCATACCTATCTACCATGGGACCCAATCGAGAAGGAAGAGATGAACAAAATTTTCATCTTCGGAAAGGTGATCGGCAGCATGCCGCAGACCTACAGGAAGCATGGGTGAATAATGCAAATGAAAATAAAAACTTACGCATAACAAGCTGAGTAGATTCTTAACCCGGCCAGTGCGCCGGGTTTTCTATGTGCCCCCACAATAGTAACCACCAGTCAACCAGGCGGGCGACTACCTGATCGGAACTCCTACCCTCTTTCTCTCTGCGAGTATCTCGCCCTTTCACAGTCCATTTTATTCTCAAGCTTCGATGCTCCAACTCCCGATATCTCATGTATTGGTAGATCACTGTCTAAAGGACAATTATTTCTACCGTGCTGTTACAAACACATCAGCAATATATTTTTTTTATTTTTGATATCAATGACATAAAAATCAATAGCAATTTAAATAGCAATACCTATTGCAAAGGCCAATAGCAGGCTCTATCATCATTCTATCAAATCAACTCAGAGGTGATAGAAAATGTCTCAGAAGATAAAAACATTTAAGGGGTTGTCCATCCATCCTTGTGATGCCTTCAAGAATATGTCCTTGATTGTTGAAGCAGCTAGTTTGTTATCGGCGGTTGATGATGACGAGTATAGAGAAATTAGCGACATTCTTCTCGCGTTTGTCTGCAACTATGCAAACGAGGCCCATAAAAATGAATGGGATAAACGATAATGAAAAATCCAATCGAAATGCTAAATGATATTGCTGCGGAAATCACTGAGAATGCTTCGTTACTGGAGGTTATTTACCGCATAAATGAATTTTCACCGGAAGCCGATAACACAATTGCCTGCCTGATTCGTTCTATGCTAAAGACCAGCCAAACTGCTTACGAGTATGTGGAGCAACTTAGCATCCATGCTGGAGCTGAATGTCAACGGGGACAAAAATTAGAGTCGCTAACAGCGCTAGCTAATCAACTTAACTCTTGGGCTTGTGATATCGGCGATTGTAAGCTTGCCGTTTATAATTCAATGGATGATATACCAACAGAATCAAACTCAATTGGGGTTTTAAGTCTCGTCTCCCAAAAACTGGATGAAATGCAGAGCATTATTAGCTCTAAAGCGGACAAGATCGAATTCAATAAGTAACGCTAAACAATAAAACAAATAACACCTTCACTGG
>NZ_BAAGXY010000111.1:0-22412 GCF_054779595.1 Angustibacter peucedani | reverse complement strand
CGCTGCCCGAGGTGCCGCCCGACGCCGGCCGCGCGGTCGGCCACCTGCGCCGGCAGCCGGCCGACGGCACGCGGTCGTACGTCGCGCTCCACCAGGTCGCGGCCGCGCCGACCGGTGCCGTCTGGACGCCGGCCGAGCAGGCCCGCGACCTGCCGGCCGTCGCGCCGTGGTGGCCGCTGGTCGAGCGGCTGCTGCAGCGGCGTCCGGGCTAGCGCAGGGAGCGCAGCTCGGCCTCGACGTTGGCGCGCGCGGCGGCCTCCCAGCGCTCGTGCGCCGACGGCGTCCGGTACAGCCGGTCGGGTGCCAGCAGCCCCTCCAGGACGGCGGCCCGCCCGGCGCGCCACGCGTCGTCCGGCACCGCGGCGTACTCGTGCCGGACGTCGGAGACGTACGTCGCGTAGCGGTTCGGCGGGCTGGCCAGGACGGCGAGGTCGGCGTCGCTGAGCACCATGCCGTCGGCGTCGTGCGCCGCGGGGTCGTGGGAGGCGGTAAGCCGCACCAGGTCGGCCACCTTCAGGGCGCGGTCGGGGTCGACGTCCCAGCCGCCGAGGGTGGTCATGGCCAGGCGGGCGCTGGCCTCCTCGTTGTCGTCGGCGCCGATCTCGTAGACCGCGTCGTGCCACCAGGCGGCGAGCATGACGGCCGACAGGTCGCGCGCGTGCTCGGCGAGCAGCGCCACCGCCGCCACGACCTCGCCCAGGTGGCGCTGGTCGTGGTACGCCCGGTGCGGCTCGGCGTACCGCGAGAGCAGCTCGAGCCCGGCGGCCTCGAGGTCGGCGCGGTCGACCCCGGGCGCCAGCCGGCGCGTGTGACGGACCCATCCACCGAGCAGCTCCATGCGTCCCATCCTGCCGTGGCCGCACGCCCCGGTGCGGCTGCGCCGCGCGTGCGATGCTGTCGCCATGAGCGCCTCCTCCGCGCAGGCCCTCGGCGAGGCGCTGCGGGCCACCGGTTACCTGCCGGACGACGGCCTGGCCACGGTCGCCTGGCTGGCCGGCCGCCTGCACCGCCCCCTGCTGCTGGAGGGCGAGCCGGGCACCGGGAAGACCGCCCTGGCCGAGGCGCTGGCGCAGGCCAGCGGCGCGCCGCTGGTGCGGCTGCAGTGCTACGAGGGCATCGACGCCAGCCAGGCGCTCTACGACTGGGACGTCACCCGCCAGGTGCTGCACCTGCGCGCGCTCGAGGCCACGCGCGGCGACCAGGCGCTCGACGTCGAGGCGGCCGAGCGCTCGCTGTTCGACGAGCGGTTCCTGCTCGCCCGGCCCGTGCTGCAGGCGCTGCGCACGGCGCCGTCCGTGCTGCTCGTCGACGAGGTCGACCGCGCGGACGACGAGTTCGAGGCCTTCCTGCTCGAGGTGCTCTCGACCTGGGCCGTCACCATCCCCGAGCTCGGCACGGTCACCGCGGTCGAGCCGCCGCTGGTCGTGCTCACGAGCAACCGCACCCGCGAGGTGCACGACGCCCTCAAGCGCCGCTGCCTCTACCACTGGGTCGAGCACCCCTCGCTCGCCCGCGAGGTCGAGATCCTGCGCACCCGGCTGCCCGACGTCCCGCCGCGCCTGGCCGAGCAGGTCGCCTCGGCCAGCCAGCGGCTGCGCACCCTCGGCCTGCTCAAGCCGCCCGGCGTCGCCGAGTCGCTGGACTGGGCTCGCTGCCTGGTCGAGCTGGGCGCCCGCGAGCTCGACACCGAGGTCGCGGCGACCACGCTGGGCGCGGTGCTGAAGTACCGCGAGGACGCCGACCGCGTGCGCGAGGGGCTCGACCGGCTGCTCGCGGGCTGAGGCGGTCCGCACGGTGGCCGACGACGTCGTCGAGGTGCTGGCCGGGTTCGCCCGCGCCGTGCGCGCCGGCGGCGTGCCCGTGACGCCCGACCGCACGGCGTCCTTCCTCGTCGCGGCGGCCGAGGTGGGGGCGGGCCAGCGCGCGGGCGTCTACTGGGCCGGCCGCGCCACGCTGTGCAGCGACCCCGACCACCTGCGGGTCTACGACCTGGCGTTCGCCGACTGGTTCGGCGGGGCGGTCGTGCACCAGGTGCCGCGCCGGGGGCAGCCGCCGGTGCAGGTGGGCACGATGGCCGACCTGGACGACGGCACCGCGCCGCAGGGCGAGGGCGACCAGGACGTCGAGCGGCTGGCGGCCTCCGCGAGCGCCACCGAGGTGCTGCGCCACCGCGACGTCGCCGAGCTGGACGCCGCGGCCCGCGAGCAGGTGCACCGGCTGCTGGCCGAGCTCGTCGTCCGGCGTCCGCTGCGGCGCTCGTCGCGGCGCAGGCCCTCCCACCGGGGCGAGCTCGACGTGCGGCGCACCCTGCGCGAGGAGCTGCGCCGCGGCGGCGAGCCAGGGCCGCTGCGCTACCGGCGGGCGACCCGTCGTCCGCGCCGCGAGGTCTGGCTGGTCGACGTCTCGGGGTCGATGGCGCCGTACTCCGACGTCCTGCTGCGGGTGGCGCACGCCGCGAGCCGGGCGCCCGCGCGCGGGCCGGCCGGGCAGCCCGGGGGGCGGGCGCGGGTCGAGGTGTTCACGGTCGGCACGCGGCTGACCCGGGTGACGCCGGCGTTCGCCAACCGCGACGTCGAGCTGGCGCTGCGCGCGGCCGGCGAGCAGGTGCCGGACTGGTCCGGCGGCACCCGGCTGGGCGAGACGCTGCGCGCGTTCGTCGACCGCTGGGGCCAGCGCGGCGTGGCCCGCGGCGCGGTCGTGGTGATCTGCTCGGACGGCTGGGAGCGCGGCGACCCGGCGCTGCTCGCCGAGCAGGTGCAGCGGCTGCAGCGGCTGGCGCACCGGGTGGTCTGGCTGAACCCGCACCGCGGCAAGGTCGGTTACGAGCCGGTGCAGTCGGGCATCGTCGCGGCCCTGCCGTACGTTGACGCCCTCGTGGCGGGCCACACGGTCTCGTCCTACGCCGAGCTGCTGGAGGTGGTCGCCCGTGCGTGAGGTCATGGAGCCGCTGCTGCAGTGGTGGCGCGAGGGGCGCAGCACCGGCGTCAGCACCGTGGTGGCCACCTGGCGCTCGGCGCCGCGGCCGGCGGGGGCGTCGATGCTGGTCGGACCGGACGGCTCGGCCGTGGGCAGCGTGAGCGGCGGCTGCGTCGAGGGCGCGGTCTACGAGCTGGCGCAGTCCGTGGTGGCCGACGGCGCCCCGGTGCTGCAGCGCTACGGCGTCAGCGACGACGACGCCTTCGCGGTCGGGCTGACCTGCGGCGGGATCCTGGACGTCTACGTCGAGAAGGTCGACCGCGAGACGTTCCCCGAGCTCGAGCAGGTCGCGGCCGACGTCGCGGCGGGCCGGCCGGTGGCGGTCTGCACCGTGATCGAGCACCCCGACCCGGCCGTGCGCGGACGACGGCTCGTCGTCCGGCCCGAGCACGACGGCGAGCCGGTGGCCGGCTCGCTGGGCTCGGCCCGCGCCACCGACGCCGTCGCGGACGACGCGCGCGGGCTGCTCGCGGCTGGCCGCACCGAGACCCTGACCTACGGGCCGGACGGCGAGCGGCGCGGCGAGGGCATGCGGGTCTTCGTGTCGTCGTTCGCGCCCAAGCCGCGGATGCTCGTCTTCGGCGCGATCGACTTCGCGGCGGCGGTGGCCCGGGTCGGCTCGTTCCTCGGCTACCACGTGACGGTGTGCGACGCCCGGCCCGTCTTCGCGACGCGCTCGCGGTTCCCGGACGCCGACGACGTCGTCGTGCAGTGGCCGCACCAGTACCTGCAGGCCGAGGTCGACGCCGGCCGGGTCGACGAGCGGTCGGTGCTGGCGGTGCTGACGCACGACCCGAAGTTCGACGTCCCGGTGCTGGAGGTCGCGCTGCGGCTCGACGTCGCCTACGTGGGCGCCATGGGGTCGCGGCGCACGCACGACGACCGGCTCGACCGGCTGCGCGAGGCCGGGCTAACGGAGGCCGAGCTGGCCCGGCTCAGCTCGCCGATCGGGCTCGACCTGGGCGCGCGCACGCCCGAGGAGACCGCCGTCTCGGTGGCGGCCGAGATCATCCAGCTGCGCTGGGGCGGGCGCGGGCAGCGGCTCGGCGAGCTCGACGGCCCGATCCACCACACCGACCCCGTCACCTGACCCCGGCCGCCACCCGAGGTCGGGGCAGGGGTGTATCAGCGGGGTGGGGGGACGGCTCGGTTCTGGTGCGGGCGGTCGTCGGGCTGCCCCACCGGGAGGGGTGGGTCGTGGGCGGTCTGGCAGGAGCATCGGCGGTCGGGTTCGGCACGCACCGCTGGACGGGCTCGCCCGAGCAGGTGCGCGCGCTCGAGACCGCGCTCGACCACGGCTGCACGCTGCTGGACGTCGCCGGCGCCGGCGGCTCCTCCACCAGCAGCCCGCACGTCGAGGACGTCGTCGGGCGGGCGCTGGCCCGCCGGCTGGGCGACGTCGCGGTCGTCACGACGACGTCGCTGCTCGACCCCGGCGAGCTCGCCCGCCGCGTGCGCGTGGCGGCGGCCCGGCTGCGGCGCGACCGGGTCGACGTCCTGCTGCTCGACGACCTCGAGCAGCTCGTCACCCGCGGCCACCACCCGGCGACCAGCGCCCACCTGGTGCAGCAGGCCTTCGTCGCGTGCGAGCAGCTGGCCGACCACGGCGAGCTCGGCGCGTACGGCGTCTCGACCACGCGTCCCGCCGGCACGCCGTTCGACCTGGCCCGGCTGGTGGGACTGGCCCGCGAGGTGCGGCGCGACCACCGGTTCTCGGTGCTGCAGGTGCCGTGCGAGCTGCTGCTGCGCCGCGACGCCGGGGCCCCGGACCTGGTGCGGCAGGCGCACCGCGAGGGCGTCAGCACCATCGGCACGCGGCCGCTGCCGGTGTGGCCACGCCAGGGCGCGGCGCCGATGGCCACCTGCCAGCAGTACCTGCTCGACGGCGTCGACCACGTCGTCGTCGACCCGACCTGCGAGGAGCAGGTGCGGCAGGTGGCGGCGCTTCTGCCCGGGCGGCTGGCGGCGGTCGCGGGGCGCCGCGCCGGCTGAGCGATACCTCCGGTTCTGCGGGGGCCTGGGCGCACCGCTCGGCGGACCGACCGCGCCACTCGTCGTCCGGGCTCTTGCGCGCTGCCGCCCCCGCGGGGTGTGATGCACCTCACCGCAGGTTCGCGCGCTCGCCCCTGGAGGCCGCATGACCCGGATCACCGTCAGCGTCGACGGAACGCAGTACACCGACGAGGTCGAACCGCGGATGCTGCTGGTGCAGTACCTGCGCGAGACGCTCGGCAAGACCGGGACGGTGATCGGCTGCGACACCAGCAACTGCGGCGCCTGCACCGTCCATCTCGACGGCACGAGCGTGAAGTCCTGCTCGGTGCTCGCCGTCCAGGCCGACGGGCACGAGGTCACCACCATCGAGGGCCTCGCCGACGGCGACGAGCTGCACCCGGTGCAGCGGGCGTTCCACGAGCACCACGCCCTGCAGTGCGGGTTCTGCACGCCGGGCATGATCATGGCGTCCTGCGCGCTGCTCGCCGAGAACCCCGACCCGACCGAGGACGAGATCCGGCACGGCATCGAGGGCAACCTGTGCCGCTGCACCGGGTACCAGAACATCGTCAAGGCCGTGCAGGCCGCGGCCGCGGGCGGTGCACGATGACCGCCGTCGACGACCGGCCGGAGGCCGAGGAGCGCGAGCTCGGCCGCGCCCGCCGCCGCAAGGAGGACGCGCGGCTCATCACCGGCCGCACCCGCTGGACCGACAACATCACGCTGCCCGGCATGCTCCACCTGGCCTACGTGCGCAGCCCCTTCGCCCACGCCACCATCACCGGGATCGACACCGCGGCGGCCAAGGCGTCGTCCGGGGTCGTGGCCGTGCTGACCGGCGCCGACCTGAAGGACGAGCAGGGCAGCCTGCCCAACGCCTGGCCGATCACGCCCGACATGGTCGCGCCGCCGCACCCGGCGCTCGCGGTCGACCACGTGGCGTTCGCGGGCGAGGCCGTGGCCGTCGTCGCGGCGCGGAGCGCCCGCGAGGCGCGCGACGCCGCCGAGCTGGTCGACGTCGACTACGCCGAGCTGCCCCCGGTGCTCGACATGGAGACCGCGCTGGCCGACGGCGCCGACCTGGCCCACCCCGACCTCGGCACCAACAAGAGCGCCACCTGGGTGTTCGACTCGGCCGAGGCCGGCACCGGCACGGACGTCGACGCCGCCATCGCCGCGGCGCGCGAGAACGGCGTCGTGGTCGAGCGGCGCTTCCGCCAGCAGCGGCTGGTGCCGGCGTTCATGGAGCCGCGCTCGGTCGTGGTCGACCCGACCGGAGAGCAGATCGTCATGTGGAGCGCCACGCAGGTGCCGCACTTCGTGCGGATCTTCCTGGCGCTCGTCACCGGCGTGCCCGAGTCGAAGATCCGGGTCATCGCGCCGGACGTCGGCGGGGGCTTCGGCGGCAAGCTGCAGTTCACGCCCGAGGAGCTCGTGACGTTCCTGGTCGCGCGCCGCCTGGGCAAGCCCTGCAAGAGCACCGAGACCCGCACCGAGTCGATCCTGACCGCGCACCACGGCCGCGACCAGGTGCAGCGCATCACCGTGGCCGCCACCAAGGAGGGCAAGGTCACCGGCCTGAAGGTCGACCTGCTGGCCGACATGGGCGCCTACCTCGGGCTGGTGACGTCGGGCGTGCCGATCCTGGGCGCGTTCATGTTCAACGCGATCTACACCTTCGAGGCGTACCGCTTCACCTGCACCAACGTCTTCACCAACAAGACCTGGACCGACGCCTACCGCGGCGCCGGCCGGCCCGAGGCGACGTTCGCGATCGAGCGGATGATGGACGAGCTGGCCGTCGAGCTGGGTCGCGACCCGCTCGAGGTGCGCAAGCAGAACTGGATCACCCACGACCAGTTCCCGTTCACCACGGTGGCGGGCCTGGAGTACGACTCGGGCAACTACGAGGCCGCGACCGACAAGGCCGTGCAGCTCTTCGACTACGACGGCCTGCGCCGCGAGCAGGCCGAGCGGCGCGCGTCGGGCGACCCGGTGCAGCTCGGCATCGGCATCTCGACCTTCACCGAGATGTGCGGCCTCGCGCCGTCCCGCGTCCTGGGCGCGCTGAGCTACGTCGGCGGCGGGTGGGAGTCGGCGTCCGTGCGGATGCTGCCCACCGGCAAGGTCGAGGTCGTCGTCGGCACCAGCCCGCACGGGCAGGGTCACGAGACGGCGTTCAGCCAGATCGTGGCCGACCGGCTCGGCGTCGGGTTCGACGACGTCGAGGTGCTGCACGGCGACACCCAGGTCTCGCACAAGGGGCTGGACTCCTACGGCTCGCGCTCGCTCGTCGTCGGCGGCATCGCGGTGGTCAAGACGGTCGACAAGGTGATCGAGAAGGCACGCCCGATCGCGGCGCACCTGCTCGAGGCCAGCGCCGACGACCTGGAGTTCGCGAACGGCACCTTCACCGTGCGCGGCACCGACCAGGGCAAGTCGATGGCCGAGATCGCGTTCGCGGTGTTCCAGGCGCACGACCTGCCGGACGGCGTCGAGCCCACGCTGGACTCCGACGCGACGTTCGACCCCGAGAACTTCTCGTACCCGCACGGCACCCACCTGTGCGCCACCGAGGTCGACACCGAGACCGGTGCGGTGAAGATCCGCTCCTACGTCTGCGTCGACGACATCGGCGAGGTCGTGAACCCGATGATCGTCGAGGGCCAGGTGCACGGCGGGCTCGCCCAGGGCATCGCGCAGGCGCTGTACGAGGAGGCCGTGCACGACGAGCAGGGCACGCTCACGACGGCCACCTTCGTCGACTACCTGCTGCCGACGGCCGCCGACCTGCCGACGTTCACGACCGACCGGACGACGACGCCGTCGACCACCAACCCGCTGGGGGTCAAGGGAGTCGGCGAGGCCGGCACCATCGCCTCGACGCCCGCCGTGGTCAACGCGGTCATCGACGCGGTGCGGCACCTCGGCGTCCGCGAGATCGAGATGCCGCTGTCGCCGCAGCGGGTCTGGCGCGCGATCCGGGACGGCGCGGCCGGGGCCTCGGGCGAGCCGGCCGCGGCGTCGCCGCACTGGGAGGAACCGGCGCAGTCGGGCGGCGTCGAGCCCAGCGCGACCCGGGCCGAGGACGCCGACGGCGGCTCCGGCGAGGGGAGCCCGGCATGATCCCCGCGGCGTTCGACTACCACGCGCCCACCTCGGTCGACGAGGCCGTGCAGCTGCTCGGCCAGGCCGCGGCCGACGGCAAGGACGTGAAGGTGCTGGCCGGCGGGCAGAGCCTGCTTCCAGTGCTGCGCATGCGGCTCGCGGCGCCCGAGGTCGTGGTCGACCTGGGCCGGATCCCCGACCTGGCCGACGTCCGGGACGACGGCGACGCGCTCGTGATCGGCGCCATGGTGACGCACGACGCCGTGGTCAAGAGCGAGCTGGTCCGCCAGCACGCGCTGCTGCTCGCGCTGACGACCGAGACCGTCGCCGACCCGCAGGTGCGCCACCGCGGCACGTTCGGCGGCGCGCTGGTGCACGCCGACCCGGCGGGCGACCTGCCGGCGCCCGCGCTCGCCCTCGACGCCGAGATGGTGATCGCGGGGGCGGGCGGGGCGCGGCGCACGGTCGCGGCTGCCGACTTCTTCGAGGACCTGTTCACCACCGCGGTCGGCGAGGACGAGGTGCTGGTGCAGGTGCGGGTGCCGAAGCACACCGGCTGGCGCGCGAGCTACCAGAAGTTCAACCGCATCTCGCACGCGTGGGCGATGGTCGGGGCGGCGGTGGCGCTGCGGGTCGAGGACGGGTCCATCGCCGAGGCCAAGGTCGCGCTCACCAACATGGGCTCGGTGCCGGTGCGGGCCGCAGCGGTCGAGCAGGCGCTGGTCGGCCAGGCGCCGACGTCCGACGCCGTGCGCCAGGCGTGCGCGGCGGCGGGTGACGGCACGAACCCGCCCACCGACGCGAACGCCGACGCCGAGTACCGGCGTCACCTGGCCGGCGTCCTCACCGGTCGTGCGGTCGTCGCGGCGGGAGGCTGACCCGGCGTGGAGCTGCAGCACACGTTCACGGTGCCGATCGGGGTCGAGCAGGCCTGGGCGGCGTTCACCGACATCGAGCGGATCGCGCCGTGCCTGCCGGGCGCGGTCATCACGGCGGTCGAGGGCGACACCTTCCAGGGGACGGCCAAGGTCAAGCTCGGGCCGATCGCGCTGCAGTACGGCGGCAGCGGCACCTGGGTGTCGCGCGACGCCGACACGTACCACGCGGTGATCGAGGCGCAGGGCAAGGACAAGCGCGGCAACGGGACGGCGGGCGCGACGATCCGCGCGCACCTCGAGCCCGAGGGCGACGGCACGCGCGTCGTCGTCGACACCGACCTGAAGATCACCGGCCGGCCCGCGCAGTTCGGCCGCGGCGTCATCTCGGAGGTCGGCAGCAAGCTCCTCGACCAGTTCGCCGCCTGCCTCGCGACCCGGCTGGTCGACGTCCCCGAGCCCGCTGCGTCCGAAGGACCGGCTGCTATAGCGGCCAATCCTTCGGACGCAACCCCCGCGGCGGCACCGGTTGCCGCGGCTCCGCCAGCGGTGGCGCCGCCCGCGCCGCAGGAGCCCGAGCCGCCGCAGCTGGACCTGGGTGGCGTCGTCGGACCGGTGCTGCTCAAGCGCCTCGCGCCCCTGGTCGTCGCGGCCGCCGCCGTCGCGCTGGTCGTCTGGCTGGTCCGCCGGGGCTAGCGCTCGACCAGGAAGTGGGCGCCCGGGTCCGGCTCGGGCACGCGCGTGCCGGTGTTCTCGAGCAGGAGCACGGCGAGGTCGTCGGTGGCGACCTGCCCGTGCGTGTACCGGACGACGGTGCGCAGCAGGCCGTCGACCGCGTCGTCGACCGTGCCCGCGGCCAGCCGGCCGGCCAGCGGCGCGATCGGCAGGAACTCGCCGTTGCTGCCGCGCGCCTCGCTCAGCCCGTCGGTGTAGAGCAGCAGCCGGGTGCCCGGCGTCCAGGGCACGGACGTCGAGCGGTAGACGTCGCCGAGCCCGAGCGGCAGTCCCGGCGCCAACTCGAGCAGCACGCCGCGACCCTGGGTGTCGATCAGCAGCGGCAGCGGGTGGCCGCAGCTGACGAGGGTGAGCTCGTGCTCGTCGACGGCGACCAGGACGGCGGTCGCGAAGTCCTCCTCGCCGAGGAACGGCACGAGGTACCGGCTCATCTCGGCGGCCACCTCGGCGAGGTCCGCGCTCGCAGCGGCGGCCTGGCGGAACGCGCGGATGACGCGGCCGGCCTGCTCGACCGCGCCGACGCCCTTGCCGCGCACGTCGCCGACCACGAAGAACGTGCGCCCCGAGGTGTGGAAGCAGTCGAACAGGTCGCCGCCCACCAGGGCCTCCTGGCCCGCGGCCACGTAGCGCGCGGCGGTGCGCACCGGCCCGACCTCGGCCGGGACGACGGGCAGGATCGTGCGCTGGGCGACCTCGGCGATGCGGGCGACCCGGGCGTACTGGCGCTCGCGCCGCTCGCGCACCTCGGCGATGACCACGGCGGCCACCGACACGAGCGCGACGTTGATGATGCGGATCGTGCTCTGCGGCGAGTCCAGGGTCGACGTCCAGGCTCCGCCGAACACCGACAGCGCGATCGCCGCGGCGCCGAAGGCACCGGTGCCGTTCGCGGGCACGGCCGCCGCCGCGATCAACGGGGCCATGATCGAGAACCCGGCCAGCACGATGGTGGGCTCGCGGCCCGCGACGAGCACGGCGACCAGCACGGCCAGCAGCCACACCGCTGCCAGGCTGCGTGCCACGCGCTCCCGCCGCCGCTCGCTCACGCGCTCAGCGTCCCACAGCGACCACCGTCCGCAACGGCGGTCTCACCTGGTCAGCGCAGCGGGCAACGGTCGCGCGTGGACGACGGCCAGCCCGGTCACCGCCCGGGTGAGGACGACGTAGAGCCGGCGCAGCCCGGTGCGCTCGTCGGGCTCGGCCTCGGCGATCGCGGCCGGCTCGACCACGACGACGCGGTCGAACTCCAGGCCCTTGGCGACCGTGGCCGGCACCAGGTGCAGGCGGTGCGCGCCGTCCTCGTGGTCGGCCGTGCCGCGGTCGATCTCGTCGTCGCGGCCGAGCCGCAGGTGCTCGAGCCCGGCCGTGGTGAACGCCTGCGCGACCGCGGGCACCTCGGCGTCGGCCACCACCACGCCGACCGAGCCCTCGACGTCCAGGGCGGTGCGCGTCGCGGCGACGACGGCGTCGACCAGACCGGCGTCGTCGACCGCGACCAGGTCGAGGGTGCCGGGGTCGTCGCGCACCGACTCGGGTGCGGCCAGGCCGGGGGCCATGTGCGGCAGCAGCGCAGCCGCGAAGTCGATCACGGACGACGGCACGCGGAAGCCCCGGGTCAGCTCCTCGACGTGCGCGCCGTCCTGGCCGAGGTGGTGCAGCGACTCGGACCACGAGCGGGTCGACCACGGGGTGGTGCCCTGCGCGATGTCGCCCAGCACCGTCATCGAGCCGGTCGAGCAGCGCCGGCCCACGGCCCGCAGCTGCATCGGCGAGAGGTCCTGCGCCTCGTCCAGCACCACGTGCCCCAGGCTCGGCGTGCGCGTCACGAGGTCGGCCACCTCGTCGACGAGGACGGCGTCGGCCGCCGTCCAGGGCGCCGACCGCGGGCCGCGCGCGGGCGTCGGCCACAGCAGCAGGCGCTGCTCGTCGTCGGTGAGCACCCCGTCGGCGCACGCGGCCAGCAGCTCGGCGTCCGAGAGCAGCGCCATGACCACGCGCACCGGGTCGAGCTGCGGCCACAGGGCGTCGGCGTACGCCTTGACCGGGCGCGAGCGGGCCACGGAGTCCTGCACGCGGTCGTCGGGGGAGTCGCCCGCGGCCTCGAGCTGCAGCAGCACCGCGTGGGCGAGCCGCTGCGGCAGCATCGCGCGCGCCGCCCCGTACCGGACGCCGCGCGAGCGCAGCTCGTCGACCAGGTCGCGCACCTCGTGCGCCGGCACCCGCCACCGCCGCGACCCGCGCGGCACGACGAGCGCGTCGTCGGGGGTGCGCACGTGCGACCAGACCGCGCGCGAGAGGACCTCGGCCAGCCGCGCGTCGCCCTTCAGCGCCGCGACCGCGGCCGGGTCGACCGCCTTCACCGGGACGGTCGCCGTCAGCTGCTCGACCGTCGTGTGCGCCACCTCGATCTCGCCGAGCGCCGGCAGCACCGACCCGACGTGCTCGAGGAACGCGCGGTTCGGGCCGACCACGAGCACGCCGCTGCGGGCCAGCCGCTCGCGGAACGCGTACAGCAGCCACGCCGCGCGGTGCAGCCCCACGGCGGTCTTGCCGGTGCCCGGCGCGCCCTGCACGCAGACGGTGGTGCCGACGTCCGCCCGCACGATCGCGTCCTGCTCGGGCTGGATGGTGGCGACGATGTCGCGCATCGGTCCCACGCGCGGGCGCTCGATCTCGCCGGCCAGGATCTGGCTGCGGCGGTCCTGCTCGCTGCGGTCCGTGAGGTGCTCGTCCTCGTAGGCCGTGAGCTGGCCGTGGTCGACGCCGAACCTGCGGCGCAGCACCAGCCCCATCGGCTCGGCCCGGCTGGCCCGGTAGAACGCGCGCGACACGTCGGCGCGCCAGTCGACCACCACCGGGTCGCCGGACTCGTCGGCCACGTGCCGACGTCCGACGTACCAGCGCTCGGGGCGGCCGTCGGTCGCGCTCGGGTCCGTGCCGTCGGTGTCGATGCGGCCGAAGAACAGCGTGGACGTCGGGTCGTCGACCAGCGAGGCGGCGCGGTGGTAGAGCGTCGCGGCGAGGAACTCGGTCGAGATCCGGTCGCCGCCCTGCACCTCGAGCGACAGGGTGCGCTCGCGCATCCGCGCCAGGTCGGCGCGGGCCTTGGTGAGGTAGTTCTGCTCGGCTGCGAGGGGGTCTGTGTCGTCGTGATCAGCAGCAGGCACGAGGGGCGACGTTACTCCGGCACGACGCCGCCGCCGAAGGGTTTTCGGCCCCGGCGTCGTGTGCGGCGGGGTCAGCTGGAGGCCTGCTTGGTGAGGGTGGCCGTCACCTCGAGCTGCTTGCCCGAGCGGACGATCGTCAGCTTCACCGTGCTGCCGACCTGGCGCTCGCGGATCTGGGCCACGAGCGACTCCGAGCTGTTGACCGACTCGCCGTCGACGGCGATCACGGCGTCACCGGTCTTGAGCCCCGCGCTGGCGGCCGGGCTGCCGCTGGTGACCGCGGCGAGCAGGGCGGCGTTGCGCTGCGCCGCGCCTTGGGCGACGGTGCCGTCCTTCAGGCTCACGCCCAGGAACGGGTGCTCGGCCTTGCCGTCGGCGATCAGCTGGTCGGCGATCGACTTGGCCTCGTTGATCGGGATCGAGAAGCCGAGGCCGATGCTGCCGGACTGCGAGCTGGACGACGACTGGCCCAGCGAGGCGATGGACGACGGGATGCCGACCACCCGGCCGGTGTCGTCGACCAGGGCGCCGCCGGAGTTGCCGGGGTTGACGGCCGCGTCGGTCTGGATCGCGTTCGTCACCACGGTGCCGTCGCCAGACGAGCCGCTCTGCGTCCCCGGCTGCTGGCCCTGGCCGAACGGGCTGCCCTGGGTGGGGGTCTCCTCGTTGGCCGTCGTCACGGGGCGGTCGAGCGCGCTGACGATGCCGGTGGTCACCGTGCCGGCCAGGCCGAGCGGGTTGCCGACCGCCATCACGGGGGCGCCCACCGCGACCGAGTCCGAGTCGCCGAGCGTGGCCGGCGTCAGGTCGGTCGCGCCCTTCATCTGGATCACGGCCAGGTCGGTCGAGGGGTCGGTGCCGACGATGGTCGCCTCGTAGCTGCGGCCGTCCGAGAGGGTCACGGTCAAGGTGCCGCCCTGCGCGACGCCGCTGACCACGTGGTTGTTCGTCAGCACGCGGCCCTTGTCGTCCAGGACGACGCCCGAGCCCTCGGCGCTCTCGAACTGCGACTGCGTCGAGATGGCGACGACGCTCGGCTCGACCGCCGTGGCGACCTTGGACCAGTCGACGGCCTGGCCGGC
Organism: Angustibacter peucedani; assembly: GCF_054779595.1. Lineage (NCBI taxonomy): Bacteria > Bacillati > Actinomycetota > Actinomycetes > Kineosporiales > Kineosporiaceae > Angustibacter > Angustibacter peucedani. Next base: position 8,474 of record NZ_BAAGXY010000111.1, on the reverse strand, counting down.
CGACTGGCTGACCGGTCCCGCGCCGGTGCCGGCGGCGGGGCTGCCGCCGCCCGTGCCGGACGAGCTGGTGCTCGAGGTCGCGGCGCCGTTGTCGTGGGTGCTGGCGACCACCGCGCCCGTCGTCCCGCCCGCGACGACGGCGGCGACCACGGCGGCCACGGCGACGTCCACCCAGCGACGGCGGCCGCGCGCCGGGCGCTGCGGCTCGTCACCGGTGGGGCCGAGCGGCCCGGACGGCGGGCCCACCGGGGCCGCGGGCTCCAGGGGCTGGGTGTGGTCGGCGGCGCCGGGCCCGTACCACTGGATGGTCGGCTCGGTCGACGTGCCGGTCTGCGGGTGCTGCGCGGTCGGGTGCTGCTCTGTCGTCTGCGACATGTCCGTCTCACCTCGGGTCGGTCCTTGGGGTAGGACCAGCAGACCTCAGCGAGTTGGCCGGACGCTGGAGCCTTCCTGGGAGCCCTCTGTGAATGCGGGCGCGTCGGTGGCGCTGTCGGTGGGGTCGTCCTCCGCGTCGTCGTCCAGGTCGTCGGCGTCGTGCTCGGGCAGGTCGTCCGCGAGCTCGGCCGGCTGCGCGGCGAGGGGGATCCGCACCGCGAACGTCGCGCCGCCGCCGGCGGTCTCGGTGATGCCGACCTGGCCGCCGTGCGCGCCGACGATGGCGGCCACGATGGCCAGGCCGAGGCCGGAGCCGCCGGACGCGCGCTGGCGCGAGGCGTCGGCGCGGAAGAACCGCTCGAACACCTTGCGCGCCTGCTCGGGGGCGATGCCGGGGCCGTGGTCGCGCACCTCGAGGACGCCGAACCCGTCGTCGTCCGTGCCGACGGCCACCTCCACGGGGCTGCCCGGCGGGGTGTGCCGCAGCGCGTTGGCGACCAGGTTGGTCAGCACCTGGCGCATCCGGGCCTCGTCGCCGAGCACGACCGTGGGGCCGAGCGGGCCGCCCCGACCGGTGAGCGCGACCTCGCGAGCGGGGTCGAGCACGCGGGCGTCCTGCACCGCGTCGACCGCGACCACGGTCAGGTCGACGGGCGAGCGGCGCTCGGCGCGCTGCTCGTCGAGCCGGGCGAGGGTGAGCAGGTCGTCGACGAGACCGCCCATGCGGGCCGCCTCGTCCTCGATCCGGCGCATGGTGCCGGCCAGCGCCTCGGGCTCGCTCACCGCGCCCTGGCGGTAGAGCTCGGCGTAGCCGCGGACGGCGGCCAGCGGGGTGCGCAGCTCGTGGCTCGCGTCCGACACGAACCGCCGCATGCGCTCCTCGGACGCCGTGCTGATGGCGAACGCCTGCTCGATCTGGGCGAGCATGGCGTTGAGCGAGGCCGACAGCCGCCCGACCTCGGTCGAGCGCGGGTGTTCGGGGACGCGTTGGGTGAGGTCGCCCGCGGCGATCTTGCCGGCGACGTCCTCGACCTGCCGCAGCGGGCGCAGCGCCTGCCGGACGACGAGCCAGCCCAGCAGCGCGACCAGCGCGAGCACGGCGAGCCCGACGACCACGAGCACCGTGATCATCTGCCCGATGGTGTCGTCGACGTCCGTGAGGCTCTGGCCGATGACGAGCGTGCCGTCGCCGAGCCCGGAGGTGTCGGTGATGCGCACGGCGACCACGCGCCAGCGGCCGTCGCCGGTGGACGCGCCCACGGTGAACGGGTGCCCGTCGTGCGCCTCGACGGCGCGGGTGGTGATGGCGTCGAGGTCGGGCGTGGTGCTGCCGACCTGGCGCCCCAGCGGCTGGCTGACGCCGGAGTCGAAGACGACGATCCCGAAGGTGGACGTCGGCAGGCCGCGCGGCGCGGGCGGGGAGTCGTCCTGCCCGCCGTCCGGGCTGCGGACGAAGGCGCGCTGCGTGGCGACGATCTGGTCGTCGACCTTGCTGACCAGCTCGCGGCGCAGCAGCGTGACGGCCACCGCGGCGGTGACGGTGAGGGCGGCGAGCGAGACGACGACCACCACGGCCACCAGCCGGTCGCGCAGCGAGACCTGCGCGGCGCGGCGGCGGACGGCGGCCAGCCGCAGGCGCTCAGCCACGCTGCGGGGGCAGGCGCAGGACGTAGCCGACGCCTCGCTTGGTGTGGATGAGGGGCTCCTCGGTGTCGGCGTCGATCTTGCGCCGCAGGTAGGAGATGTAGGACTCGACGATGCCGGACTCGCCGCGGAAGTCGTAGTCCCAGACGTGGTCGAGGATCTGCGACTTCGACAGCACGCGGTTGGGGTTGAGCATGAGGTAGCGCAGCAGCTTGAACTCGGTGGGGGACAGCTCGACCAGCCGGCCGCCGCGCCGCACCTCGTGCGAGTCCTCGTCCATCTCGAGGTCGGCGAACTCCAGGCGCGCCCCGTCGTCGACCCCGCCACCCGACGTCCGGCGCAGCACGGCGCGGATGCGGGCCACGACCTCCTCGAGGCTGAACGGCTTGGTGACGTAGTCGTCGCCGCCCACCGTGAGGCCGGTGACCTTGTCGTGCGTGTCGTCGCGGGCGGTCAGGAAGACGACCGGCATGCGCCGTCCCTGGTCGCGCAGCCGGCGGGTGACGGCGAACCCGTCCATGTCGGGGAGCATGACGTCGAGCACCAGCAGGTCGGGCTTGGCCTGCTCGGCGAGCTTCAGCGCGCTCGCGCCGTCCCCGGCCGTGTGCACCTCGAAGCCCGCGAAGCGCAGGGACGTCGAGAGCAGCTCACGGATGTTCGGCTCGTCCTCGACCACCAGCAGCCGGGCCTCGGGGTTCTTCGTCGCGGGCATGCGCCACCACCTCTCTCGCCGTCGAGTATGGCGCGCGTTCCTGGGAGTTGCCTGGACGACGGCTCCACGTTCGCGCCGCACCTTGGTCGAGGAGTGGCGTCCCAGACCGTCGCTGGACCGCACTTCTCCACCAAGGTGCGGCTAGTCGGTGTCGGCGGTGCCGGCCAGGACGTCGGAGGCGTCGACGATCCGGTAGGCGTAGCCCTGCTCGGCCAAGAAGCGCTGGCGGTGCGCGGCGAAGTCGGCGTCGACGGTGTCGCGCGCGACGACCGTGTAGAACCGGGCGGCCCGGCCGTCGCCCTTGGGGCGCAGCACGCGGCCGAGGCGCTGGGCCTCCTCCTGCCGCGACCCGAAGCTGCCGGACACCTGGATCGCGACGCTGGCCTCGGGCAGGTCGATCGAGAAGTTCGCCACCTTGCTCACGACGAGCAGCCCGATCTCGCCGGTGCGGAACGCCTCGAACAACCGCTGCCGCTCGGTCACCGTGGTCTCGCCCTTGATGACCGGCGCGTCCAGGTGCTCGCCGAGCTCGTCGAGCTGGTCGAGGTACTGGCCGATGACCAGCGTGGGCTCGCCGCGGTGCTGGGCGACCAGGTGCTCGACCACCTTCGTCTTGACGTCGCTGGACGCCGCCAGCCGGTACCGGACGTCGGGCTCCGCGGTCGCGTAGGCCAGCCGCTCGGCGTCCGGCAGCGTGACCCGGACCTCGACGCAGTCGGCGGGCGCGATGTAGCCCTGCGCCTCGATGTCCTTCCACGGCGCGTCGTAGCGCTTGGGGCCGATCAGGCTGAAGACGTCGCCCTCGCGGCCGTCCTCGCGCACCAGGGTGGCGGTCAGGCCGAGTCGGCGGCGCGCCTGCAGGTCGGCGGTCATGCGGAAGATCGGTGCGGGCAGCAGGTGCACCTCGTCGTACAGGATCAGGCCCCAGTCGCGCGCGTCGAGCAGGTCGAGGTGCGGGTAGACGCCCTTCCGCTTCACGGTGAGCACCTGGTAGGTCGCGATGGTGACCGGGCGGATCTCCTTGCGGGCGCCGGAGTACTCGCCGATCTCGTCCTCGGTGAGCGACGTGCGGCGCAGCAGCTCCTCGCGCCACTGCCGGGCCGACACGGTGTTGGTGACGAGGATCAGCGTGGTGGCGCTCGCGCGGGCCATGGCGGCCGCGCCGACCAGCGTCTTGCCCGCGCCGCAGGGCAGCACCACGACGCCCGAGCCGCCGTGCCAGAAGCCGTCGACCGCCTCGGTCTGGTACGGGCGCAGGTGCCAGTCGGACTGGTCGAGCGCGATCGGGTGCGCCTCGCCGTCGACGTAACCGGCGAGGTCCTCGGCCGGCCAGCCCAGCTTGAGCAGCACCTGCTTGAGGTGCCCGCGCTCGCTCGGGTGGACGACGACCGTCTCGGTGTCGACCCGGTTGCCGACCAGCGGCTGCACCTTCTTGCTGCGCAGCACCTCCTCGAGCACCGGGACGTCCGACGCGTGCAGCACCAGCCCGTGGGTCGGGTGCTTCTCGAGCCGCAGCCGGCCGAAGCGGTCCATCGTCTCGGCGACGTCGACCAGCAGCGCGTGCGGCACCGGGTAGCGCGAGTAGGTGAGCAGCGTGTCGACGACCTGCTCGGCGTCGTGGCCGGCGGCGCGCGCGTTCCACAGCCCCAGCGGCGTGAGCCGGTAGGTGTGCACGTGCTCGGGCGCGCGCTCGAGCTCGGCGAACGGCGCGATCGCCTTGCGGCAGGCGTCGGCGTCGGCGTGGTCGACCTCGAGCAGCAGCGTCTTGTCGCTCTGCACGATGAGCGGACCGTCGGGGGCGTTCACCGGACCATTCTCTCAAACGGTGCCGACAGGTGCCGCCTGTCGGTGGGCAGTGCCAGGGTGGTCGGCATGGCACGCACCGTCCAGATCGTGTTCGACTGCTCCTCGCCTGCCGCCGTGGGCGACTTCTGGGTCTCCGCGCTCGGCTACGTCGTCGAGCCGCCCCCACCCGGGTTCGACACCTGGGAGGCCGCGCTCGACGCCTGGGGCGTCCCGGCCGACCAGCGCGACAGCAAGTACGCCGTCGTCGACCCGGACGGCGCCGGTCCGCGGCTGTTCTTCCAGCAGGTGCCCGAGGGCAAGCAGGTGAAGAACCGGCTGCACCTCGACGTCCGGGTCAGCGACCCGACGACGTCCCCCGACGAGCGCGACGCGGCCGTGATGGCCGAGGTCGAGCGGCTCGAGGGTGTGGGCGCGCGCCGGGTCGAGTGGCGGTTCGAGGAGGGCCGGCACTTCATGGTGATGCAGGACGTCGAGGGCAACGAGTTCTGCCTCACCTGATCGCTGGCGCCGGACCGGGGGAGCGGTCAGTAGCCGCCGTCGTAGGTGGTGCTCGAGTCGAAGCCGCCGGTCGCGACGCCGATCACGATGAAGATGATGAAGCCGACGAGCGCGAGCGCCGAGATGCCGATCGTGATCCACGAGCAGATCCGGCCGGCCCGCAGCTGGCCCTCGCCGAGCAGCCGGCCGCCGGACGCGTCGATCTCGCGCTGCGCCCCGCGCGCCAGCACCAGCGCCACGATCGCGGGGATGAACCCGATGCACGAGAACAGCAGCACCAGCGAGGCGATGCCGCAGATGAGCACGGCCGTGGCACGGCCGGACGTCGTCGGGCCGTAGTAGCCGGGCGGCGGCCCGCCGTACTGCATCGGCTGACCCGGCTGACCCGGCTGACCCGGGTGCGCGCCGTAGCCGGGCGGCGGGGGCGGGGCGCCGTACCCGCCGTACGGCGGCTGCGGCGGCGGCTGCTGCTGCCCGTACCCCGGGGCGGCCGGCGGCTGGCCGTAGCCCGGCGGCGGCGTGCCGTAGGTCGGCTGCGGAGGCTGGCCATACGTCTGGGCCGGCTGCACGTAGGGGTTGCTCGGCGGCGGGGGCGGGGTGTCCTGGCCGGACGCCGCGGCCGGCGGCGCGGACGCGGCCGGCGGCTCGGCCGGGTTCGACCACGGGTTCAGCACCGGCGGCGCCGGCTCCTCGGGCAGCGCGCGCGTCGGCTCGCCGCCGACGGCCTGGGTCTGCTCGTCGGCGCTCTCGGCGTCCGAGCCCTGCGGGCGGTCGGCGTCCGGAGCGGTGTCGTCAGGCACGGCGGTCCCCTCGTCGGCAGCGGGCCGGCGAGCGCCGGCGTCCTCAGCGGCACCTTATCGAGCCCACGCCGCCGTGGCTCAGCCGTCGGACGTCGTCGCCGCCCGCGCGACGCCGGTGACGCGGTGCACCGAGAACGTCCGCACCTCGTCGCTCGCGTGGTCGAAGGCCGTCACCCGACCGCCCTCGACCGACAGCGGCTCGACCACCCGGCGCTCGACCCGGCCGTTGCCGTCCGCGTACCCGATCCAGACCCGCTCGCGCCCGGCCACCGCCTCGCGCAGGGTGGCGAGCGTCGTGGCGGGCTCGGTCGGCACCAGGCGCGGACCACCCACCTCCGCCGGCGGGCGCTCGGGCTCGACCGCCGTCCGCAGCGCCTTGGCGACGGCCTCCAGCAGCGGGTCGGCGGGCGGAACCGTCTCGCCCCGGGTCGGCGCGGGCGGCTGGCGCGGCGGCGTGCGCCGGGTGTCCGGACGTCGCACCACCACCTCGCCGGACGACGACTCCGCCGCGGGCGCCAACCCGGTCTCGCGCAGCACCTGCAGCACCGTGGCCGGGTCGGACTGCGACGCGAGCACCGTCGGCGCCAGGGCCCGCAGCCGCAGCGACGCGGCCCGCCGGTCGGCCAGCAGCTCGCGCAGCACGCTCTCGTCGTCGCTGCGCACGTACGACGACACCGCACCGACGCGCACCCGCCCGTGGCGGCGCGAGACGTCGCGCACCAGGTAGTCCAGGGGCTGCGGCACGGGCGTGCGGCTGGACGTCGCGAGCTCGCCGAGCAGCTGGTCCGCCGTCCAGTCGGCGTCGAGCGCGCGGCGCACCGACGTCGGCGTGAAGCGGTAGACCGTGGCGCCCCCGCGCGACTCGACCTCGGCGGCGAGGTGCATCAGCCGGCCGAGCCCGGTCTCGAGCGGGCCGGGCGCCACGGCGGTGAGGTCGGCCTGCAGGAGCACGTGGTCGACCGGCGCGGGCAGCAGCCGGGCCACGGCGTCCTCGACGTCGGCGTCCTCGCGCGCGGTCCACGCGGCCCGCCCGGCGCTCGACAGCGCCCCCCGGCCGGTGACGCCCAGCAGCTCGGCCTCGGCCAGCGCCCAGCGCACCAGCTGGTCGTGCAGCCCGCCGGTGCGCCGCGGCCGCAGCCAGCGCAGCCGGTCGAGCAGCGTCGCGACGTCCGGTGCCGCGCCGGCAGGCAGGGCGGCCAGCTCGCGCAGCACGGCCTGGCGCACCAGCGCGGACGTCGGCCGGTCGACCTCGGCCGACAGCGCGCTGCGCAGGGTGCCGCGCTCGTCCTTGCTGCCCACCAGTCCCGGGGTGCGCGACGAGGTGAGCCAGGCCCGGGCGAGCCGTCGCCAGCGGGCAGCGGGCGGGTCCGCCGTCCAGACGTCGTAGGCCGGGGTCGGCGCCCAGCTCGCACCGACCTGGCCGTCGTCCGCGACCAGGCCGGCCGCGAACGCCACCTCGACGACGACCGCGGCCGTCTCGTCCGGGACGTCGAGCTCGAGCGCCGTGCGCCGCAGCTCGCGGACCCCCAGCCCGCCCGAGCGCAGCACCGGCGGTGGTGTGATGCCCCACAGCTCGCCGAGCTCGCCGACCCAGCGCAGCACCTCGGACGCCGCCGAGCCCGCGGCCGCGTCGACCAGCCGCGCGGCCCGCTCGGTCGAGGCCACCGCGGGCGCCTCGGGCTGCACGGTGGCGTGCACGCGCCCGCCGCGCAGCGCGTCGCCGACCACGCGCGGCAGCACCACGTGGTCCGGGTCGAGCACCGCGAGCAGCCGGTGGGCGAGCAGCCACTCGACCGGCGAGCGAGCCGTCTCGGTCGAGACCGGGCGGTCGGCGCGCGGCACCGCCCCGGCCGGCGGTCCCCAGGTCAGCCGCTCGAGCACCGCGCTCACGCCGTCCGGCGCCTCGGCGAGCAACGCCTCGACCTGCTCGGACGACGGCGCCCCCGGAGCGCTCGGGCCGAGCCCGGCCGGCCACGGGCCGAGCGTGTCGCGCACCGTCAGCACCAGGCGCAGGGCGGTGTCGCGGCCCCAGAGCAGGGCGAGCGCGCGCAGCCGGTCGAGGGCCGGCGCCACCGCCGTCGGCCGGACGCCGAGCAGCCGGGCCACGTCGGTGCGGTTCGTGGGGTCGGGCAGCGCGGCCAGGACGTCGACCACCTGCAGCGTGAAGGTGTCGAGGCCGTCCAGCGCGCGCTGCACGCTGGCGCGGGTCGTCGAACGGGCGGCCAGCGACGACAGGTCGTTCGGCACGGGGGCCACGAGGTCCGGCCGCGCGCGCAGCAGCGCGACGAGCTGCGCGTCGTCCCAGGTGCGCAGCTCGTCGGCGAGGCTGCGCGGTGCAGCCGGTCGGGTGGCCATCCGCACCACGCTACGCGCGTGGTCGAGCACGGTGCAGCGCGAGCGCCACGCACCAGGCGAGCAGCACCGTCACGAAGGTTCTCTCGCTGCCGCCGTACCAGGGCCCGTCGTGGCCGAGGTGGGTCAGGAACCACGCCAGGTCGGGCAGCGCCACGGCGAGGGCGCCGACCGCCGTCCAGCGCAGCCAGCGCGGCAGCCGCGGGCTCGCCGCCCCCGCGACCGCCGCGAGGTGCAGCCCGGTGAACGCCAGCGCCGCGCCGACGGAGTGGCCGAGCCCGCCCGCC
>NZ_BAAGXY010000110.1:0-12943 GCF_054779595.1 Angustibacter peucedani | reverse complement strand
TGGGCACCAGCAGCACGTACGCCCAGAAGACGTTCGACCTGAGCGCCTACAAGGGCAAGAGCATCACGGTGCGCTTCACCGACACCGAGGACTCGTCGGCGCAGACCAGCTGGGTCGTCGACGACACCTCCCTCACGGTCGGCTGACCCTCCCCGCGGGCCGCAGTTGATCACGTCATGCAGGGCTAGACCTGCTGTCCAAGGGTTGCAGGCCTTGGAAAGCAGGGGTACCCCTGCACAACGTGATCAACTGCGGCAGGGTCGGGCGGGTCAGCGGATGGCGATGACGGCGCCGGCGCGTTCCCAGCGCATGACCTGCAGCAGCGGACCGGTCGGCAGCGACACGCACCCGGCCGTGCCGTGCCCGAGGTCGACGTGCAGGAAGATCGCAGACCCCCGCCCCGGCGTGCGGCCCTCGTTGTAGCCGATGACCTGCGCGTAGGAGTAGGCCGGCGTGTTGAGCAGCTTCTCGGCGCTGTCCCACCGGCCGCGCGCCGGCGTCCGCTGGTGGGTGTTGTAGAGGTCGGACGACGCGTCGTCGACCCACACGTCCTGCGCGTCGACGCGCAGCCACGAGCCCACGCGCAGGCCGGGGTCGCCGTTCGCGCCGAACCCGCCGCGCAGCGGGAAGACGCCGGCCGGGGTGCGCAGGTCGCCCTCGCGCTTGGCCGAGCTCACGCCGTTCTTGCCGACGTGCCCGGCGAACGGCCCGAGCGCCGTGACGTAGCGACCGTCCTCGCGACGGCAGGCCCGCACGGTGGCGGAGGCGCCGGCCGAGTCGACGAGGACCACCTGGTCGGCACGCACGCCCGACGGCACGTCGCAGCGGGCCGCGACCGCCGTCGTCCGCGTCGTGGTGCGCGACGTCGTCCGCGAGGTGCTGCTCGACGGCGTCCTCGTCCGCGACGGCGTGCGGGTGCGCGTGCGCGACGTGGTGGACGTCGTCGGGCTCGGGCTCGTGGTGGTCACCGCAGTCGTCGGCACGGACGTCGTCGGGCTGGCCGAGGCGCTCGCCGCCGGCTCGTCCGACCCGCACCCGGACAGCGCGCCGCCGAGCACCACCGCAGCGCCCGCCACCGCAGACACCCTGCGCCGCAACCGCTTCGTGGTCATGACTGGAAGTGCTGGTAGTCCGGGTGGCTCCACAGCCCGCCCCAGCCCAGCCCCTGCCGGGTGAACGCCCGCACCGCCGCGCTGCCGGACGTCGAGAAGACGCCGGGCGCGGGTCCGCGGCGGTGGGCGTAGTAGGCGTCGGGGTAGATCTGGCCGTCGTCGGCGAGGTAGGGGTTCTCGAAGTCGTTGACGTCGATCGCCGTGCCGTACGCGTGCTTGGAGTAGACCTTGCTCGACTCCTGCCCGCCCACGTAGCGGCAGTTGAACGCGGAGGTGTTGTCGGCGTCCATCGCCTTGTAGTCGTCGGCGCCCGGACCCTTGGGGTTGCGGCCCCACGACTTGTCCATGGGGCGCATCTGGCGGATCCGGAACTGCTGGTCGTACAGGTCGCTGAAGGCACGCGCCGCGGCCTGGGCGATCGAGCTGCTCACCACGAGCGCACCGCGCGAGCGCTTGCCGTCGAAGCCCCAGAAGTTCACCTCGACGTACCGCAGGCCCGAGCGCCCGACCGGGCAGCCCGACGTCCAGGAGTACCCGACCATGCGCGACCACACGCTGTCAGGCACGCGGTAGACGACGGCGTTCGCGCCGCTGCCCACCGCCGGGGGGTTGTCGGGGAAGCGCACCGTCGGCTGGGCGCCGGTGCGCGGCACCGGTGCCAGCGAGGTGACGGCCTTCGGCGTCGCGGACGTCGACGGGCTCGCCGTGGCCTTTCGAGTGGCCGTCGGCTTGCGCGTCGCCGTGGCCGTGCGGGTCGCCGTCGGGGTGGGCGAGGACGTCGTCGGCACCGCCGTGGTGGTCGAGCTCGTGACGGGCGGCGCCGACGTCGCCGCCGCGTCGCCCGCCTCGTCGGAGCCGTTGCCGCAGGCGGCCGCCAGCAGGGCCAGCGCCACCAGCGCGGCTCCGGCCGGGACCACGCGGCGGGTCACGAGAAGAACACCGACCGGCGCTGCATCAGCAGGGCGTACAGCGTCTGCTGGATCGTCTCGCGCACCTGGTCGGTGATGTTGAAGACGAGCATCGGGTCGTCGGCGCCGCCCTCGTGGCCGGAGGTCTCGATGGGCGCGCCGAACTCGATGATCCACTTGCTGGGCAACGGCACCAGGCCGAGCGGCCCGAGCCACGGGAAGGTCGGGGTCATCGGCAGGTAGGGCACGCCGAGCAGCCGGGCGAGGGTCTTGAAGTTGCCCAGCACCGGGTAGATCTCCTCGGCGCCGACGATCGAGCACGGGATGATCGGCACACCCGCCTGAAGCGCCGCCGACACGAACCCGCCGCGCCCGAAGCGCTGCAGCTTGTAGCGCTCGCTGAACGGCTTGCCGATGCCCTTGAACCCCTCGGGCCAGACGCCGACCAGCTCGCCCGAGCGCAGCAGCCGCTCGGCGTCCGAGTTCGCCGCCAGGGTGGAGCCGGTCTTGCGGGCGAGCGAGCCCACGAACGGCGTCGCGAACACCAGGTCGGCGCCGAGCATGCGCAGGTACCGGTGGTCGGGGTGCTCGTCGTGCACGGCGAGCTGGGTCATCAGCGAGTCGAGCGCGATCGTGCCCGAGTGGTTGGCGACGACGAGCGCACCGCCGTCGTCCGGGATGTTCTCGATGCCACGGACGTCGACCCGGAACCAGCTGCGGTACAACGGCCGCAGGGCCGGCAGCAGCGCGTCGGTGAGGTCGGCGTCGAAGCCGAAGTCGTCGACGACGTAGTCGCCCTGCAGCCGGCGGCGCAGGAAGGCCAGCGCCTGCGCGACGTGCCGGTCGACGTCCGCCAGCCCGGCCCGCTCGCCCTCGGTGACGAGCGCCTCGACGACGGCCTCGACGGCGTACTGCACGAGCGTGGCGGGGTTCAGCCCCAGGCTGCGCGCCGCGCGCGGCGGCGCTCCGTCGCCCGGCTCGGACGCCGCCGCCGCGGAGGCCAGCGGGTCGGGGGCGTCGGCAGCGCCCAGAGCCGCGGGTGCCGTGCGGCTGCGGGGGTCGGTGATGTCGGCGGCCTCGAGCAGCTCGGCCGGGTCGGGCTCGACCGGCGTCGCCGACACCTCGACCGGGCGCACGGGCGCGCCGGGGGCGTCGGGCACCAACGGCGTGCGACGACGGCGGGCGCGCTCGCCGGTGGCCCGGCTGGCCCCCGCTGCCACGGCGTCCGCGCCGCGCGCCGACGGAGTGCGCCGGGTGGTGGTCTTCTGGGCCTGCCGGTCGATCGGGATGACGCGCCCCTCGCGCTCGGCGGTCACGACGCCCCCACCCGGCGTGCCACCCAGCGCTCGGCCGAGGCGGTGGCCTGCACCAGCGCGGGCAGCACCGAGGGTGCCGGCGCGCGTCGGGAGGCCACGAAGTCCTGGAACGCCTCGAGCGTGGTGAACCGCGGCTCGAAGCCGAGCACCTCGCGCATGCGGGTGGTGTCGAGGCCGCGGCCGAAGGCCAGGTGCTGCAGCTGCTCGGGCGAGAAGTCGGCCAGCCGCGAGCGCCGCACGACCTGGCCGACCCAGCCACCGGCCTGCAGGGGCACCGGCAGCGTGGTGCGCCCGGCCAGCCGGGCCGCCTGGCTCACCGTGATCACGCCGTCGCCCGCCACGTTGACCAGCCCGACCCCGGGCCCGGTGGTGGCGGTGACCAGGGCGTCGAGCGCGTCGTCCTCGTGCACGAACTGCAGCCGCGCGTCGAAGCCCAGGGGCGTGGGGACGACGGGCAGCGAGAAGTAGTCGGTCATCGTCGTCGAGATGCCCGGGCCGATGATGTTGGCGAACCGCAGCACCGAGACCTCGACGTCGCCGCGGCGGCGCGAGAAGCCGCGCACGTACCCCTCGACCTCGACCGAGTCCTTGCCGAAACCCGCGCGGGGCAACGCCTTCGGGCCCATGTCCTCGGTGAACATGGCCGGGTCGCGCGGGGAGGAGCCGTAGACGGCGGCGCTGCTCTTGACGACGAGCCGCTGCACGCTGGGCGCCTTCTGGCACGCCGCGAGCAGCTGCATCGTGCCGATGACGTTGATCTCCTTCATCGACACCCGGCCTCCGGCCGACAGCGGGGTGGCGATGACGTTGAGGTGCGCGACCGTGTCGACCTCGGCCTGCGCGATCACCTTGGCGATGATCGGGTTGCGGATGTCGGCGCGCACGAACTCGGCGTCGCCGATGGCGTGCGGCGGCGGGACGACGTCGACGCCGATGACGCGGTCGACGTCCGGGTGCTCGGTCAGCAGGCGCGCGTAGCGGCCGCCGAGGTAGCGCGAGACGCCCGTGACCAGCACGACCTGCCCCATGCCCTCACCGCCTCGAGGTCTGGCCGGGGACCGCCGATCCCGGCTCGGTACGCGGACGGCCCCCGACCGGTGGTCCGGGGGCCGCTTCGCTCACTTCTTGTTGCGACGCTGGTGACGCGTCTTGCGCAGCAGCTTGCGGTGCTTCTTCTTCGCCATCCGCTTGCGGCGCTTCTTGATGACCGAACCCATGGAAGACCTCGTTCTGGTGTGGCTGACGTCGGCTGCGGCCTGGCAGCGGGCAGGCCGCCGAGCCGGATCGCCGACCATCGTACCGCCCCGCGCGTGACCTCCGGACCCCCCGCTCGTTGAAGGGGTCATCAGCGGACCCGGCCCCTGCCGCCTCCGCCCGACGCCAGGAGCGCCCGATGCCAGCTCGTCGTCCTCTCTCCTCCCGCACGCCCGCCCTCGTCGCCGGGGGCGTGCTGTCGGCGGTCGCGCTGGTCGCGGCCACGCTGCCGGCCACCGCCGCCTCGACCGCCCGCACGCCCGACCTGCCGCTGCTGGACGGCGCCGCCGACCAGGCGCTGGACGCCGTCGTCGACGTCCGCGACGTGCAGTCCGCCGTGGTGCCCACCAGCACGCAGCGCACGGCCGCCGCCACGCTGCTGCGTGCCAGCGGCGAGGGCGCGCGGCTGACCTGGGACGAGCGGTTCGGCACGCCCCGCTCGCTGCGCCGCGACGGCGGCTACCTCACCGCGGCCCGCAGCGGCTCGGCCGTCTCGGTCGCCCGCGGCTGGGTGGCCGAGCACGCCGCGGCGTTCCGGCTGACCGGCGCGCAGGTCGACGCCCTGCAGGTCGCCCGCGACCACGCCCTGCCCGGCACCGGCACCCACGTCGTGACCTTCGTGCAGACGTTCGGCGGCAAGCCGGCCGTGCGCGGCGGCCGCCTCACGGTCGCCGTCACGAAGGACGGCCGGGTCGCGTCGTACGCGGGTGACCCGGTGGGTGGCGGCAGCCTGGCCGGCGGGTACGCCCTCACCGCGGCGCAGGCGCTCGGCAAGGTGCAGCACGTGCTGGCCCCCGGCGTCGTCTCGGCCATCACCTCGACCGGCTCGCAGGCGGGCTACGCGGTCTTCGGCCGCGGCGCCTTCGCCGGCCCGTCGTACGTCAAGCAGGTCGCGTTCCCGACCAAGGACGGCGCGCGGGCGGCCTACCGGGTGCAGTTCGTGCGCGCGCTCGACCAGGCCTGGGACGTCGTCCTCGACGCCACCACCGGCGACGTGCTCTACCGCGCCTCGCTCGTCGACCACGACGCCTCGGGCACGGTGTACGACAACTACCCGGGCGCGGCGAAGGGCGGGCAGCCCGTCTCGCGGTCGTTCGGGGCCACGGCCGCCTCGCCCAAGGGCTACGTCGACCCGACCGGCCTCGTCGGCACGGGCATCACGACGCTGGGCAACAACGCCAGCACGTACGCCAACTACTCGAACTTCCTGGCGCCGGTCGACCAGGGCCCGCGACCGGTCGCGCCCACCGGGCAGTTCGACTTCCCGTACGAGAAGAGCTGGGCCACCTCGAAGGGCCAGGCGGTGCCGCCGTCCTACGTCGCCGACCTGAACCCCGCGGCGACCAACCTCTTCTACCAGCACAACCGGATCCACGACGAGCTGTACGGCTTCGGCTTCACCGAGAGCGCCGGCAACTTCCAGGTGACGGACGGTGCGGGCACGGGCGGCCAGGGCGGCGACCCGGTGCTCGGCCTGGTGCACGCCGGCGCGGCCTCGGGCGGCGCCCCGACCTACACCGGGCGCGACAACGCCTACATGCTCACGCTGGACGACGGCATCCCCCCCTGGAGCGGCATGTTCTTGTGGGAGCCGATCGACGACGCGTTCGAGGGGCCGTACAGCGACGGCAACTTCGACGTCAGCGTGGTGGAGCACGAGTACGTGCACGGGTTGTCCAACCGGTACGTGGCCGGGGGCTCGGCGCTCGGCTCGCAGCAGGCCGGCTCGATGGGCGAGGGCTGGAGCGACTGGTACGCCCTCAACCACCTGTACACCGCGGGGCTCACGTCGAAGGCGGTGGTCGGGCAGTACGTCACCGGCAACACCTCGCGCGGCATCCGCAACTACGACTACGACCAGAACCCGACCGGGTTCGGCGACATCGGCTACGACGTGACGGGTCCGGAGGTGCACGCCGACGGCGAGATCTGGACGACGATGCTCTGGGACCTGCGCAAGAAGCTCGTCGCGCGGTACGGGGCGACCAAGGGCGCGGCGGTCGCCGCGCAGCTGGTCACCGACGGCATGCCGCTCACGGCGCCCGACCCGTCGTTCCTCGACGCGCGCGACGGGATCCTGGCCGCCGACACCGACCGGTACCACGGCGACAACACCGACCTGGTCTGGAGCGTCTTCGCGGCCCGCGGTGCGGGCGCCTCGGCGGTCTCCGAGACCGGTGACGACACCGACCCGACCCCGGCGTTCGACCACCCCGCGCCGTCCCGCAACGGCACGCTGTCGCTGAAGGTCGTCAACGCGACCACGGGCGCGGGGGTCAAGGGCGCCAAGGTGGTCATCGGGCGGTACGAGGCCCGCGTGACGCCGGTGGCCCGCACCACCAGCACGGGCGGCGCCGCGTTGACGATGGTGGCCGGCACCTACCCGGTGCTGGTGCAGGCGCCCGGCTTCGGCGTCCAGCAGTTCTCGTTGCCGGTGACGGCGGGCACGACGACGTCGCGCACGCTGGAGCTCGCGCCGAACCTGCTGTCGACGGCCTCCGGCGCGACGCTGGTCTCGACGTCCAGCCAGGACGCCGGGCTGCCGGGCTCGTTCGCCCTCGACGACACGGCGGCCAGCGTGTGGCGCACCGCGACGTCGTCCGGGCCCTACAACGCCGGTCCCGACCAGCGGATCACGGTCAAGCTGGCCAAGCCGGCCACGATCGACCGGGTGCAGGTCAGCGCCTTCCCGAGCGTGGGCGGCGGCCGGTTCGCGACCCTGAAGGACTTCACCGTGCAGGTCTCGGACGACGGCGTGGTCTGGCGCACGGTGCGCACCGGCGCGTTCGGCTACCAGACGCCGCGGCCGACGGCGCCGGACCTGAACTACCGGACCTTCACGCTCGCCACGCCGGCCAAGGCGTCGTACGTGCGGTTCTTCGCCGACTCGGCGCAGGGCGGCACGGCCACCGCGGTGCAGGTCGCCGAGGTGCAGGCGTTCGGCCAGGCCGGGGCGGTCACGCCGACCCCGCCCGCTCCCGACGCGCCCTTCACCGACCAGGGCACCATCGCGACGGGCAATCCCGCGGCGGGCGACCCGACCGGGCTGCAGAACGTCTTCGGCGTCACCGGCACCGAGTTCACGACCACCTGCGCGACGCCGGTGAGCAGCCAGGGCGTCGACGGCTGGGTGAGCACGCTGCCCAGCGGGTTCGGCGACGGGCAGCACACGGTGAGCGTCAAGGGCGGCGAGTCGACGCCGGCCGGCCACGACCTCGACCTGTACTTCCTCGGCTCGGACTGCTCGCTCAAGGGCTCGACGGCCACCGCGGCCGCCGACGAGCAGACCGTGGTCCCGGGCGGCACCGCCTACGTGCTGACGCAGCTCTACACCGGAGCGGCCGTGCCGTTCACCCTGACCGCCGAGGACGCCGGCTAGACGACTCCGCTCAGGGTTGTCGGCGTCCTCGGCACGCACGACGCGGCGGCCGGCCCCCCTCGGGGGACCGGCCGCCGTTCGCGTGCTGGGCCTGCGACGAGCTCGTCAGGCCGTCTCGATGTACGAGGTCTGCAGGTAGTCGTGCACGGCCTGCTCCGGGACGCGGAACGAGCGTCCGACGCGCACGGCCGGCAGGTCGCCGGCGTGCACCAGGCGGTACACGGTCATCTTCGACACGCGCATGATCGTGGCGACCTCGGCGACGGTCAGGAACCGCACCTCGGCCAGCTTCTTGTCCTTCGGCATGCTTCACCGGTCCTCGGGCATCGCAAGCGACACCGGCTTCCCCACCGGTGCCCGTCGTGCGGGTCCTCACGATAGGGGCTGGAGTGACTCGTGGGGAAGTGTTGGATCAACATTCACCCGTGTGGTCAAGCACCTCGCCCGGCGTGTCGCGCGCGGTCGGTCGAACGGTCAGTCGAACCAGGGGTCGAGACCGTGCAGCGGGAAGACCGCCTTGCGGGTCGCCATGACCGCGCGGTCGACCGGGTCGTCGGGGTCGTAGCCGACCTCCCACGAGCGCCACCACGGGTCCTTGCCGTCGCCCATGTGCGCGGGTCCGGGGCGGCCGAGCGCGGTGCGCACGTGCTCGCGCCACTCCTCCGGCACCGGCGCGGACGTCGGGACCGGCCGGTGCGCGGCGATCCCCACCAGGTGCGACCACGAGCGCGGGACGACGTCGACGACCTCGTACCCGCCGCCGCCGAGGGCCAGCCAGCGCCCGGCGGCCGCCTCGTGGGCCAGGTCGTGCAGCGACACCTGCGCCTGACGCTGGGCGTCGACCGACACCGCCAGGTGCGCGAGCGGGTCGAGGAAGTGGCTGTCGCAGCCGTGCTGGGTGACGAGCAGGTCGGGCTGGAACGCGCGCACCAGCGGCGGCGCCACCGCGTGCACGGCCCGCAGCCAGCCGGCGTCGCCCGTGCCCGGGGGCAGCGCCACGTTGACGGCGCTGCCCTCGGCGCCGGGTCCACCGACCTCCTCGGCGAAACCCGTGCCCGGGAACAGCACGCGCCCGCTCTCGTGCACCGAGATCGTCAGCACGCGGTCGTCGTCCCAGAAGATGCGCTCGACGCCGTCGCCGTGGTGGACGTCGACGTCGACGTACGCGACCTTCTTCGCGCCGAGCTCGAGGGCCCGGCGGATCGCCACCGCGGCGTCGTTGTAGACGCAGAACCCGCTCGCGCGGTCGGCCAGGGCGTGGTGCAGGCCGCCGCAGAAGTTCACGCCGTGCTCGGTCGAGCCGTCGAGCACCGCCTCGACGAGGTCGACGCTGCCCTGCACCACCCGGGCCGACGCCTCGTGCATGCCCGCGAACGCCGGGTCGTCGCTCGTGCCGAGGCCGCGCGCCTCGTCGGCGGCCGCCGGGTCGTCGGAGGCCTGGCGCACCGCCGCGACGTACGCCGGGTCGTGCACGGTGGCGAGCAGCTCGTCGGACGCCGGCTCGGCCCCGGTGACCTCCACGACCGCCGGGTCGTCGAGCAGCCCGAGGGAGCGGGCCAGGCGCGCGGTGAGGTCGAGCCGCAGCGGCGCCATGGGGTGCGTAGGCCCGAAGTCGTACGCGGTGAACCGGTCGTCCCAGATCACCCGGGCCTGCGTCGCCATGCGCGGCACGCTACCCCGGCGTGCTCCGCTCGTGCTCGCCGTGCCGGGCAGGGCACGATGGGGCGCGACACGACGACCGCGCGACCGACCGCGCGACCGGCGCGCCCGAGAGGACCAGATGACGACGTCGAGCGAGGCCGCCGCCGCTCCCGGCCCGGGCGGTCCGGTGCTCTGGCTGCGCGCCCGGGTCGACGCCGCGGCCCGCCAGTCCCCCGCCCGGCTGGCGCTGGTGGTCTTCGCCCTCGTCATCGCCCTGTTCACCGCGCTGCTGTCGCTGCCCGCGGCGTCGTCGTCCGGGCACCGCGCGCCGTTCGTCGACGCGCTGTTCACCGCGGCGTCCGCGGTGTGCGTCACCGGCCTGACGACGGTCGACACCGCGACGTACTGGTCGGGCCTGGGCCAGGTGCTCATCATGGTCGCGATCAAGATCGGCGGGCTCGGCATCATCACGCTCGCCTCGCTGCTGGGGCTCGCGGTCTCGCGCCGGCTCGGGCTGCGGCAGCGGGTCATCGCCGCCAGCGAGACCAAGGCGCTGCGGCTCGGCGAGGTCGGCAGCCTGCTGCGCGCGGTCATCATCAGCTCGACCACGGTCGAGCTGACCATCGCGGTGGTGCTGCTCCCGAGCTTCCTCGGCGAGGGCGAGGGCGTCGGACGGGCGATGTACCACTCGCTCTTCTACGGCATCAGCTCGTTCAACAACGCCGGCTTCTCGGTGCACGAGGGCGGGCTCGAGCGCTGGGCGGGCGACCCGTTCGTGCTGCTGCCGCTGGCGGTCGGGGTGTTCGTCGGCAGCCTCGGGTTCCCGGTGCTGCTCACCGTGGCCAACGGCATCCGGCGCCGCGACCACGCCCGTGGCAACCGGTGGAACCTGCACACCCGGCTCACCCTGGTGACCACGCTGGTCGTGCTGCTGGTGTCGGTGCTGCTGTTCGCGGCGTTCGAGTGGAGCAACCCGCGCACCCTCGGCGGGATGGGGATCGGCGACCGGCTGCTCAACGCGGTGTTCGCGGGCGTCATGCCGCGGTCGGGCGGCTTCACGACGGTTCCGGTGCACGAGCTCAACGAGTCGACCTGGGCCGTGCAGGACCTGCTGATGTTCATCGGCGGCGGCAGCGCGTCGACCGCCGGGGGCATCAAGGTGACGACCCTCGCGGTGCTGGTGCTCGCGACCCTGGCCGAGGCCCGCGGCGACCGCGACGTCGAGGCGTTCGGACGACGGATCCCGGCCGCGAGCCTGCGGCTGGCCGTCACGGTGCTGCTGGCCGGCACCGGGCTGGTGCTCTCGGCCACGCTGGCGCTGCTGGCGATCACCGGGCTGCCGCTCGACGTCGTCCTGTACGAGGCGGTCTCGGCGTTCGCGACCTGCGGGCTCTCGACCGGCCTCACGCCCGACCTGCCCGACGCCGGCAAGTACGTGCTCACGGCCCTGATGTTCGCCGGCCGCACCGGCACCATGACCCTCGCGGCCGCCCTCGCCCTGCGCGACCGACGTCGTGTGGTGCGCCTACCGGAAGAGAGGCCCGTCGTTGGCTAGCAAGGAGAACTCGGGGCGCGCGGTGCTCGTCGTCGGGCTCGGACGGTTCGGCAGCTCGATCGCCGAGGCGCTCGACCGGCTCGGCCACGAGGTGCTCGCCGTCGACAAGGACCCGGCGCTGGTGCAGGAGTGGAGCGGTCGGCTGACGCACGTCGTCGAGGCGGACTCGACGTCCGAGGAGGCGCTGCAGCAGATCGGGGCGGGCGACTTCCGGATCGCGGTCGTCGGCATCGGGACGTCGATCGAGGCCAGCGTGCTGACCACCGCCAACCTGGCCGACCTCGGGATCCAGCAGATCTGGACCAAGGCGATCACCCCGGCCCACGGCAAGATCCTCGAGCGCATCGGCGCCTCGAAGGTCGTCTACCCCGAGCGGGACGCGGGCGAGCGGGTGGCGCACCTCGTGGCCGGGAAGCTGATGGACTTCATCGAGTTCGACGACGGTTTCGCGATCGTGAAGATGGCGCCGCCCAAGGAGACCCGTGGCTTCACGCTGGCCGAGTCGCAGATCCGGCAGAAGTACGGCGTCACGGTCGTGGGGGTGAAGTCGCCCGGGCGCGACTTCACCTACGCCGTGCCGACGACCAAGATCACCGCGCACGACCTGCTGATCGTCAGCGGGCAGACCGAGCTGATCGAGCGGTTCGCCGCGCGGCCCTGAGCGCTGGCCTTTCGCTCGTCCACCTGTGGACAACAGTGGTCACGTCGTCCACAGGACTGTTGTGCCGCAGTCGTTTGTCGGTGGCTGCCTCTAGGTTTGACGCATGACGACGGTGACGTGGCAGCTCGCGGGGGACGCCCTGGGTGCCGAGCTGCGCCGTCACGACCACGTCGAGCGGATGGCCCACGTCGCCAAGATCCAGCTCGCTGCGGAGGCGATGGCGCGGGGTCTGCCGCGGCAGAGCGGGTGCCGCGACCTGGCCGCATGGGTGCGGCGCGAGCTGCCGGCCTGCAGCCCGGGCGAGGCGTCGCGGATCGCGAAGCGGGCGGAGGCGTTCTACCGCTCGCCCGCCGCGCCGGAGCTGGAGCCGACCCGGGACGCGTTGCTGGCCGGAGTGATCAGCGGGGAGCAGGCCGACGTCATCGCCAGCACGGTGGCCGCGCTGCTGCCGCCGCTCGTGCCAGCTGGCGTGATCCCGGTAGAGGCGGTCGCGGCCAGCCAAGCGGTGCTCCTCGGTGAGGCGGACCGGCTCGACCCGCGCGCGTTGGCGAAGGTCGCCGCGAAGCTGAAGGCCACGCTCGACCCGGACGCCGACGACCGGTTGGCGCGGGACGAGACCCGCCAGGACGCCGTCCGCGGTGTGACGATGGCTCCGCTGAGTTCCGGGATGTGGCACCTGGAGGGACTGCTCACCAAGCGGGCAGGCGCGGCGTTGAAGGCGGCGGTCGACGCGTGGTCCGCACCGCAACCCGCCGCCGACGGAACCCCTGATCCGCGCACCGGCGCGCAACGCCGCCACGACGGTCTGCAGCGCCTCGCTGAGGAAGCGGTCGCCCAGCCGGGGCTGATGCCCACCAGCCACGGGTCGCCTTACCGGGTCGTCGTGACCGTCTCGAGCGAGACGTTCGCCGCCGCCCTGAACGGCGAGGCGCAGCAGGGCCTTCAGCCGGCCGAGCTCCCCGACGGGCAGCGGCTGTCCTCGGTCGAGCTGGCCATCATCAGCTGTACCGCGGAGATGGTCCCAATCCTGTTCGACACCGTCGGCAACCCGCTCGACGTCGGCCGCACCCAGTACCCCTTCCCTGCCAAGCAACGCCTCGCGATCGCCGTGAGGGAC
>NZ_BAAGXY010000109.1:0-2803 GCF_054779595.1 Angustibacter peucedani | reverse complement strand
GGCGGCGGCTCGGCCGCCGCGACCGGACCGCCCTCGCGCAGCGCCTCCGCCCGCAGCCCGGGCTCGTGCACCGGCCGCAGCTCGCCCGCCGTCGCGTCGAGGCGCCGCAGCGCGCCGAGCACCTTCTCCTTGTCGGCGGTCGGCCAGAACGGCGGGAGCGACGAGCGCAGGAACCCGCCGTAGCGCGCGGTCGCGAAGCGCGAGTCGAGCACCGCCACCACCCCGCGGTCGTCGGCGTGCCGCACCAGCCGTCCCGAGCCCTGCGCCAGCCGCAGGGCGGCGTACGTCGCGGCCACGGCCATGAAGCCGTTGCCCCCGGCGTCCGCCACCGCCTGCGCCCGGGCCGACATCAACGGGTCGTCCGGACGCGGGAACGGGATGCGGTCGATCACGACCAGGTGGCAGGCCGGGCCGGGGACGTCGACGCCCTGCCACAGCGACAAGGTGCCGAACAGGCACGTCCGGGCGTCGCGCGCGAAGGCGCGCACCAGGGTCGGCATCTGGTCGTCGCCCTGGCACAGCACCGGGACGTCGAGGCGTTCGCGCATCGCCTCGGCGGCGGCCTCGGCCGCCCGACGGGACGAGAACAGCCCGAGGGTGCGACCGCCGGCCGCCGTGATCAGCTCGGCCAGCTCGTCCATCGCGGCGTCCGAGGTGCCGTCGCGCCCAGGAGGCGGCAGGTGCTTGGCGCAGTAGAGGATCGCCTGCTTCGAGTAGTCGAACGGACTGCCCACGTCGATGCCCTGCCACGACGGGGCGTCCGGCCCCGACAGCCCGACCGACCTCGCCACCGCGTCGAACGTGCCGCCGAGCTCCAGCGTCGCCGACGTCAGCACGACGGTGCGCTCGGGGTAGAGCCGCTCACGCAGCAAGCCGGCGACGCCGATGGGCGCGACGTGCAGCACCGGGCCGCGCCGCGGGTCGTCCGACAGCCACGCCACGTCGTGCTCGGAGCCGTCGAGCAGCCGCTCGCTGACCTCGAACAGCTCGTCGACCTCGGCGCGAGCCACCTGCCGTGCGGCGTCGACCTCGGCACCCTTCTCGGGCTTCAGCTCGGTCTGGACGGCGCGGGCCTCGTCACGCACCACCACCAGCGCGGCCGCCACGGCCTCGGGCAGCGTCGTCAGCCGCCCGGCGGGCAGCAGCTCGAGCGCTCCGCGCAGCCCGTCGGCCGCCGTGCTCAGCGCGTCGACGTCCGCGAACCGGTGCGCCCGTCGCGCCGCCCGCTCCACCATCGGCGCGGTCAGCTCGTCGGTGATGGTGGAGGTGACGCGGTCGACCAGCTCGTGGCCCTCGTCGACGACCACCAGGTCGTGCTCGGGCAGGATCTGGCGGCCTTCGAACGCGTCGATGGCCAGCATCGAGTGGTTGGTGACGACGACGTCGGCCTCGCGGGCGGCGGCCCGCGCCTGCTCGACGAAGCACTCGTCGACCATCGGGCACTTGCCGCCCAGGCACTCGTGCGCCGACACCGACACCTGCCGCCAGGCGCGCTCGGACACGCCGGGCACCAGCTCGTCGCGGTCGCCCGACGCGGTCTCCTCGGCCCACTCGCGCAGCCGCACCACCTCGTCGCCGAGCCGGCTGACGTTGGCGGGCGGACCGAAGAGGGTGTCGTCCTCCTCCTCCGGGAAGCCGCCGACGAGCTTGTGCTGGCACAGGTAGTTGCGCCGTCCCTTGACCAGCCCGTACGTCGTCCGGCGGCCGAGCAGCGGGGCGAGCGCCTCGCTGACCCGCGGCAGGTCGCGGTCGACCACCTGCGCCTGCAGCGCGAGCGTCGCCGTCGCGACCACGACCGGCCGCCCGGTGCGCTGGGCGTGGGCGATCGCCGGCACCAGGTAGGCCACCGACTTGCCGGTGCCGGTGCCCGCCTGCACGAGCAGGTGCTCGCCCTGCTCGATCGCCGAGGTCACCGCCTCGGCCATCTGCACCTGGCCCGGTCGCTCGGTGCCGCCGACCCCCTGCACGGCCGCCTCGAGCAACGGCCCGAGGGCGGGGACGGAGGGGCGGTCAGGCACCCGTCGACCCTACTGGGACGACGGGTGCCGGCGTCCGCGCCGTCCTCAGGCGGTGGACGACGGGCTGGACGACGGCGCGTCGGCCAGCCCGGCCCGCAGCGCGGTCCGCAGCGCCGCCTGCGGCGGGGCGAGCGCGAAGGCGTGCACCAGGTCGTCCGGCGCGACGAACCAGACGTGCGTCATGTAGCCGCTGGTGCGGGCCGTGGTGCCGTCCGGGCAGCTGCTGGCGTCGTGCCCGTCGTCCGGCTCGACCTTCTGCCCGTCCGCCCCGACGCAGGTCGCGTGGAAGTGCCACCGCAGGTACGGCGCGTAGCTCGTGGGCGGCTGCTGCTTCTCGGCCGTGAACATGACGCCCTCGAGGGTGAGCGTGCCGTCCTTCGCGCGGTGGTAGATCAGCGTCTCGGGCGCCTGCGGGTCGACGAGCCGGCCGTCGGTGCGCGCCTTCTGCTGCGGGACGTGCAGCGCCCGGACGACGCCCAGGGGCTTGCCCGGGTGCTTGCGCTGCCAGCGGTGCAGCGCCTGGTCGACGTCGTAGCCGGCGCTCCAGGCGACGTCGGCGTCTCGGTAGCGCCGGGTGCTGGCCTCGAGGGTGGTCAGCAGGCCGCGTGCCGCCGAGATCTGGGCGGCGGTGGCGCCGGCGACGTCCGGCAGGTCGGCCATGTCGTGCCGCTCGCCGTTGCCGTGCGCCGTGCCGGTGTGGGCGTGCCCGGCCGCGTCGTCGTGCCCGGCCGCGTCGTCGTGCCCGGCAGCGTGCTCGTCGCCGGGCGCGTGCTCGCCCGGCGCGG
>NZ_BAAGXY010000108.1:0-3655 GCF_054779595.1 Angustibacter peucedani | reverse complement strand
GTAGTGGCCGCAGTCCATGGTTCCGCCAAACTTCTGCTCTGGTAGACGACCGCAACTGATGCATGGCTTACCGGCATCCCTCAGACGGACATACCGGTTGAAAGCCGCCTGTGCTTCAGCTCTCCACTGAGGTTTCGTTTTTAGTGCCACCTTTCTTGCTTTCAGATCCCGGCGTTCCGCGCGCTCCTTCTCTTTGCGCTCCTTGATGCGCTTAGCGGCCTCTTTTATCTTCTGCTTTGCCCGCAACTCCAGCGCGAAGATGGCGCCATGCTCAGGACAGCACCACCAGACGTTGTCGAAGGTGGCGGTGAACTTCTGTTTGCAGACCTTGCAGGTGCGACGGGTTGGTTTACGCATGTGACATCTCCTTGTCAGATGCCAGTTCATTTGAAAAATCGCCACCATCTATAGGCATCAGCCATTTTGCCGGGCAATTAACAGTTGGCCAGGCAACGATCAGCCCTCCAGGCAAGTAACCGCTCAAATTGCCACCGCTAGCGGATTCGACTTTCCACGCTTCAAATCTTTCTTCAGAAATAGCGCCTTTAATCACCCCGAGATACTCAACCAGACGCACTGTTGCGCCGACATTCTCAGGAATTCTGCTTTTGATGATTAAGGCGAGACCATCAACTTTTAATTCACGCATGATTCCTCCGTGCCGCTAGACGCAGCCATTTCTGATCTACCAGGCGGGCGGTGTAGCCCTTCAGTGTCGGGATGTCGGACGGCTTAACCGCGGGCTTAGGCTGGCGGCGCGCCGGAACGAGAAATATTTCGTTGGTGATGACGCGGGATAGTGGAGTAGACATCACGCCTCCTGCTTATCGCGCAGCTGCTGGTACTCGCAGCTCTGCGGAATGGTCAGGTGGCAGCCGATGTTCATCGCCCAGGCTTCGACTTTGCACAGGAAAATGTACATCTCGCCCGTTTCCAGCTCTGACGTATGACGTAGAGATTGGACGGTGGTGACCTCGCCAGACACGACGTCTACACGGTCCTTGCTTTCGTAGCCGAGATAGGTGTGCTTCATCGCGTCTTTGACCCACTCAGGCGTAGCGAAGGTCTTGCCGCGCGCGATCAGGTACTCGCTAATTTCCGTGTACCACATGTGGCTGAGCGCGTTCTGCGACAGGCTGCGCTTCTCGCGCCACGGCTTGACCTGAAGGCGGAAGCACTGGCCTGCATCCAGCAATGGCTGAATTTGCTGTCCTATGGCCGCGAAGTTGCCGCGATGGAGTTTGATGCCGTCTACTGGCAGAGTCATACGGCCTCCCTAACGGAAACCGCAGAATGCAGAGAATCGCAGGTGCCGTTAAGCATCTGTGACAAGGTGAGGAGTTCAGATTGTGGTCGCATTTAAGTCCCCTTAAATGCGCAGAAGTCACTGACGGGTGTTCAGGCCGTCAGCAAAGAAAGTATGGACGGTTGATTTAACAAAATCAACTGAAGAGAAAGGCCTCCGAAGAGGCCTGAATTTTGTGCGTCAAAGCGGTTTTACGTCGCGCTTAGCCTCGGGCCGATGAATGCGGATCGTCATTCCACTATGGGTGGTGATCACCATGCTATCCCCAGGATTGATATCAGCCAGATCAAAAGCCTCGTAAAACGAATCCATAGCTAGGGTTTTCTCGTCTTTCCGGTTCCACCAGCGCCAACAACGGCGAAACAGAAAACCAATAAACCAGCCATACGCTTTGGCTGCCAGGTAAAACCATGCGATCACCATCGTTGCGAAAAATAACCAGTCAGTCGCGCTGAAATTTTTGAGCTCGTCCATCACTTCACCTCCTGCTGCGGTGATGCTGCTATCATCCGGCGATACACATCGTAAGTTCCGAATTGTTCATCACCAGCCTCAAGCATTTCATGGGTGGGTTCTTCTGGCACCAGCACCCAACCATCCGGAATCACCGGAGAGTTGCCAGCGGCACCCTGAAGCATGGCGGCGCGGCAGGCGTTTTCTGCGATAGCTGCGCATTCTTCAACGATGTCGTGCACTGACTCGGGAAATTCTTCCATGCATTCGCGGATTGCTGTAGCGGCATCAGGCACAGATACCGGCGCTGGCGGGGCGGTGCGATACAGAAGCACATCACCCATTTCTTTTCTGGATGCTGGCCATACATCGGCATCGGAGCCGGAGTTGAGATAATCAAGATTGGACTGGTCGATGACGCACACAGGCTCCGCTTCGAGCGATGCCAGCGCGATACGCGCCAGCTCGTTCAGGATTGCCACATCAGCGTGACCGAGGGTGTAACCAGCTTTCAAATCGGCAACTGCTTGGACGGCCTGTTTGTCGATGTTGCTCATTGGAACCTCACATGATTCTTCCAGCGGTTCTGTGCTGCGCTCTTTTTGAATTGATGCCCTTCACGGCTAACACCACCGAGCGTGAAGAGAACCATGCGGCGATTGCTTACGTTCAGCCACTGGCGCGGGTAGCAGTTTTTCAGGGCGCGAAGAACGATGATTTTGGCTTTACGGTTTTTCATGACTGCACTCCTTTGCGAAGCTGGGCGGCGAACTCACGGATAGCGCCATCAAGGTCTGGACACAACAGGTTGTCAGCAAACATCTCCACACCCTGCGCCCGCACTTCAGCCATGATTGCCTCGGTTGCCGGGGTTTCAACGCGGATGCTGTCACGCAGGATAAAGAACGCATCGAGCATACCCGTCTCCGGCACTTCATCCTGATGCCACTCATAAGCCTCGAGAGCACGCATCATATCTTCACCGAAAGGTTGAGGGTGCGCAGCCTTCAACCCCGCATTCTCCGCAGCCAGCGCCGCGCACTTGGCATCTGCTTCAGCAAATTTACGCACCAGATACTCAGCGTTGGTTTCGTTAACCTTCATGTCGCCAGGCAAGCACTTGCCACGCAGAAAACCTTCCATCTCAAATAATTTCATACCCCTACCCTCCCCCAAACCATCAATACTCGCTTCATAGCCGCGCTGTTGCGGCACTCCTGAAATATTCCGTTGGTGCAACTACGCGCGGTACCAGCCTGCTCTTCCGGCGTCGCCAGGCGATAGGTCACCGTTCGCCAGACCTTGCTTACCCGGACAATCTTCCGGGCCCGCTCCAGATCGATGGCGTTCTTCGTGATGCAGTTGATGGTCATGCCGCACTCTGTCGCCACATCTTTCGCAGTGAAGGTCCGGTGCGTTTCGAGATAACGCAGAATTGCCTGTTTTCCTTTCATCAGAAGCCCCCTTTCTTTTTCGGCTGCTGCTCGCGCCCGCGGCGTTCTGCTGCGGCGGAATGCTGGTCTGTGTCGTAAATTGCCCCGTTGATCTGATTGCAATAAACCGTACCGGTACTGCCATGGCGGTTGAGACGCAGGATTAACTCGGTTTCGCCCGGCGGCACGCTGTCATCGAAAGCGCCTTCCCGGTGGATACCAACCCAGTAGTCGCAGTCCTGCTCAATCTGTCCTGTGTCGCGGGAATCGCTGGGTAACGGGCGTTTATTCACTCGCTTCTCCAGTTCGCGGTTGAGCTGGGTCAGCAGCACGACGACGCAGCCAAGCTCTTTGGCTAGGTTCTTCAGACCTTTGGTGATCATCCCGTAGGCCAGGTCATTACGGTCTGCTTTTTCGGCAGACATCAGCGTCAGGTAGTCAACCAGAATCATGCCTACGCAGC
>NZ_BAAGXY010000107.1:0-20338 GCF_054779595.1 Angustibacter peucedani | reverse complement strand
CAAGTCGGAGGCCAAGCGGTCTTAGGAAGACAAACGGTAATGGCAACTCCTTGGCTCACAGAACGACATGGCTACGATCCGACTTGGCGCGCGCGCGGTGCACCGCCCGGCGCGCGGCGGGAGCCGCCTGGGCGTAGACCCCCGAGCGCACCAGGCCGTGGCGGAACACCACGCCGTCCGGCTCGACGTGCAGCAGGTCGGCCTCCTGGGCGGCGTCCAGGTCGCCGACGGAGACGCCGAGGGCCTCGCACGCCCGGGCCACCAGCCCGAGGTCCGGGCCGGCCGCCGCGGCGACCAGCACGGCCGTGCGCGCGGCGGGCTCGAGCTGCTCGGCGCGGCGGGCGAAGGTGCGGGCCAGCTCGGCCGGCACCGGGACAGGCGCGTCGGGCGGCAGCGCGTCCAGCACCTCGGCATCACGGGCCAGCTCGAGCAGCGCGAGCGGGTTGCCGCCCGTGACCGCCCGCAGCCGGGCCAGGACGTCGGCACCCAGCCGGTGACCGGACGCCTGCACCAGCGCGTCGGCGTCCGCGTCGGGCAGGCCGCGCACCGCCAGCTCGGGCAGCCCCGCCTCGGTGACCGCGCTCGGCACGCCCTCGCGCACGCCGGGCAGCACCGCCAGCGGGTCGGCCGTCAGCCGCCGCGCGGCGAAGCAGAGCGCCTGCGCCGACGGCCGGTCGAGCAGGTGGGCGTCGTCGACCACCACCGCGACCGCGAGCTCCTCGGCCAGCCGGCGCAGCAGGCCGAGCGTCGCGGCGCCCACCGCGAACCGGTCGTCGGCGACGCCGGGCCGCAGCGCGAGCGCGGCCGCGAGCGCCTCGGCCTGCGGCCCGGGGATCGCGTCGAGATGGGTCAGCGCCGGGCGCAGCAGCTGCAGCAGCCCGCCGAACGGCACCTCCGCCTCGGCCTCGGAGCCGGTCGCCCGCAGCACCCGCATGCCGTGGTCGTCCGCCGTCCCCGCCGCGGTCTCGAGCAGCGCGGACTTGCCGATGCCGGCCTCGCCCACCAGCACCAGCACCCCGCTCTGGCCCACGCGCGCGCCCGCCACCAGGGCGTCCACGACCTGGCGCTCGCGCTCACGTCCCACCAGCACGTCCACGAGTCTAGGGAGCGACCAGGGGGGGCCCCTGATGCGATCGTGGGGCCTGCAGCCGCAACCTCGGTGGGACGCGCAACGGTGCGCCCGACCCGAGGAGACCCGCATGACGACCACCGAGACCGACCTCAGCGCCCGCCCGATCGACCCCGACAAGCTGATGGCGTTCGTGTTCCGCGCCGTCGACGAGGTCGGCGCCACGCTCAACACCGCGCTCGTCGTCATGGGCGACCAGCTCGGCTACTACCGGACGATGGCCGACGGGGCGCCGATCACGCCGGCCCACCTGGCCGAGCGCACCGGCACCGGCGAGCACTACGCCCGCGAGTGGCTGAACGCGCAGGCCGCGGGCGGCTACGTCGAGCGCGACCCCGAGACCCGCACCTACACCCTGCCGGCCGAGCACGCCGCCGCCCTGGTCGACGAGCAGAGCCCCGCGTACCTGCCGGGCTTCTTCCAGATCGCGCACGGCACCGTGCGCGACGCGCCCGACGTCCTGGCCGTGGCGCGCGACGGCGACGGCGTCGGCTGGCACGCGCACAACGGCGACGTCCACGTGGGCTGCGAGCGGTTCTTCCGCACGATGTACAACGGCCACCTGATCGGCGAGTGGCTGCCCGCGCTCGACGGCGTCGTCGACAAGCTGGACGCCGGCGCCACCGTCGCCGACGTCGGCTGCGGGCACGGCGCGTCGACGATCCTGATGGCCCGCTCGTTCCCGCGGTCGCGGTTCGTCGGCTCGGACTACCACGAGGGCTCGATCGAGGTCGCGCGCCAGCGGGCCCGCGATGCGGGCGTCGAGGACCGCGTCACCTTCGAGGTGCAGCCCGCGTCGTCGTTCACCGGCGAGGGCTTCGACCTGGTGACGATGTTCGACTGCCTGCACGACATGGGCGACCCGGTCGGCGCCGCGCGCCACGTGCGCCAGGCGCTCGCGGACGACGGCACCTGGCTCGTCGTCGAGCCGATGGCCGGCGACGCGGTGGAGGACAACCTCAACCCGGTCGGTCGCGCGTACTACGGCTTCTCGACGTTGCTGTGCACGCCGGCGTCGCTGTCGCAGGACGTCGGCCTCGCCCTGGGCACCCAGGCCGGCCCGGCCAAGATCCGGGACGTCTCGACCACCGCGGGCTTCCAGCGGTTCCGCACCGCGGCGACCACGCCGTTCAACAACGTGTTCGAGATCCGCCCGTGACGCAGGCCCGACGGGCTGACGGCGGCCCGGCCACGGAGCACACTGCTGCTGTGCCGACGCACGGTGCGCAGGGTGACCCGAGCCGGGCCGCCGACCCCGACCGGGCCGGCGTCGCCCGGCGCGACGGCGTCGACCTGGCCTGGGAGGTCTTCGGCGAGCAGCACCGCACGACGGTGCTGCTCGTGCCGACCTGGGCGGTCGTGCCGTCGCGGTTCTGGAAGGCCCAGGTCGGCTACCTGTCGCGCCGCTACCGCGTCGTCACGTTCGACGGCCGGGGCAGCGGCCGGTCGGGCCGGCCGTCGGGCGCCGCCGCGTACACCGACGAGCAGCACGCCGCCGACGTCCTGGCCGTGCTCGACGCGACCGGCACCGAGCAGGCGGTCCTGGTGTCGCTGTCGTGCGGGGCGGCGTGGTCGGTGCACGTCGCCACGCAGGCGCCCGAGCGCGTGCTGGGGGTGTTCGCGATCGCGCCGTCGTGCGGTCTGGACGTGCCGAGCCCCTCGCGCGACCACGTGCTGTGGGACGCGCGGCTCGACACCACCGAGGGCTGGGCGAAGTACAACGAGCACTACTGGCTCGAGGGCGGCTACGACGACTTCGTCGACTTCTTCTTCGCCCGCATGTTCAGCGAGCCGCACTCGACGAAGCAGGTCGAGGACTGCACCGGCTGGGCGCACGAGACGACGCCGCGGACCGTGGCCGACACCACGGCCGGGCGCCTCGGCTGCCACGGCGCGATCTGCACCCCGCTAGAACCGTTGTGCCACAAGGTGTCCTGCCCCGTGACGGTCGTGCACGGCACGGACGACCAGATCCGGCCCCACGCGATCGGCGAGCGGCTGGCCGAGCTCACCGGCGGGTCGCTGGTGCTCGTCGAGGGCGGTGGGCACGGCATCCCGGCCCGCGACCCGGTGCGCACCAACCACCTGATCAGCGCCTTCGTCGACCAGGTCAGCCCGCCACCCCCGACCCGCACCACCTGGGTGCGCGCCGCCAGCCGGCCGCGGCGGGCGCTGTACCTGTCCTCGCCGATCGGCCTCGGGCACGCCCGGCGCGACGTCGCGGTCGCGGACGAGCTGCGGCGGCTGCGGCCCGACGTCCAGGTCGACTGGCTGGCCCAGCACCCGGTGACGTCGGTGCTGGCGTCGCACGGCGAGACCGTGCACCCGGCGTCCTCGGCCCTGCGCTCGGAGTCGGCGCACGTCGAGCACGAGTCCGGCGAGCACGACCTGCACGCGTTCCAGGCGATCCGCCGCATGGACGCGGTGCTGGTGCACAACTTCATGGTCTTCTCCGACGTGGTCCAGGACGGCGCCTACGACCTGGTGGTGGCCGACGAGGCCTGGGACGTCGACCACTTCCTGCACGAGAACCCCGAGCTCAAGCGGTTCTCGTTCGCCTGGATGACCGACTTCGTCGGCTGGCTGCCGATGCCGGACGGCGGTCCGGCCGAGGCCGCGCTCACCGCCGACCTCAACGCCGAGATGCTCGAGCAGCGGGCCCGGTTCCGCCGCGTCCGCGACCGCTCGGTGTTCGTCGGCACGCCCGGCGACGTCGTCGACGCGAGCTTCGGCCCGGGCCTGCCCGGCATCCGGGAGTGGACGACGGAGCACTTCGACTACTCCGGGTACGTCACGGGTTTCGACCCCGCGGCGGCCTCCCACCCGACGGCCACGACCGCGCTGCGCACCGAGCTCGGGGTGGCCGACGACGAGCTGCTCTGCCTGGTGACCGTCGGCGGCTCGGCCGTCGGCGGGTCGCTGCTGCGCCGGGTGCTCGACGCCGTCGCACCGGCCCGCCGGCTGCTGCCCGAGCTGCGCTTCGTCGTCGTCACCGGGCCGCGGATCGACCCGGCCTCGCTGCCGGTCGTCGACGGCGTGCAGGTGCTCGGGTACGTGCCCGAGCTCTACCGGCACCTGGCTGCGTGCGACGTCGCGGTGGTGCAGGGCGGGCTCACGACGTGCATGGAGCTGACCGCGCTGCGACGCCCGTTCGTCTACGTGCCGCTGCGCCACCACTTCGAGCAGACCTTCCACGTGCGGCAGCGCCTCGACCGGTACGAGGCCGGGCGCTTCCTGGCCTACGAGGACGCGGTCGACCCCGAGGCGCTGGCCGAGGCGATCGCCAAGGAGGCCCGGCGCGAGGTGGCCTACCAGCCGGTCGAGTCCGACGGCGCGGCCCGGGCGGCGGCGCTGCTCGCGGACCTGTTCTGAGGGCCGGTCAGCGCGGGCGCGGGATGTCGATGCCCGCGGGGAGCTGGTCGTCCGGCCAGCCGAGCAGCTCGACCGCGGTGCGGAAGGCGTAGCGGTCGGTCATGCCGCCGACGTAGGTGACCGCGGCGCGCACGGCGTCGTCGGGGAGCTGGAAGTCGCGCGGCAGGGTCTGCGGCCGCTCGACGTAGTGCTCGACGAGGGCGCGCAGCACCTTCACCACGGCGGCGCTCTGGGCGAGCGCCTCGGGCCGGGTGTAGATCCGCTCGTAGTTGAAGGAGCGCAGCGCGGCCAGGGCCTGCGCGGGCTCGGCCGCCATGCCGATCACGCCGGTGCTCGTCGTCGTCCGCACCAGCTCGCCGACGAAGGTGCCCAGCTGCGCGCGGCGGGTGCGCCCGCAGACCGCGGCGACGTCGTCCGGCAGGTCGTCGGGACCGACGATGCCGGCGTGCACGGCGTCCTCGAGGTCGTGCGCGGTGTACGCGATGCGGTCGGCCCAGCTGACGACGACGCCCTCGGGGGTGGTCGGCGCGGGGCGCGACCACGAGTGGTTGCGGATGCCGTCGAGGGTCTGGACGCACAGGTTGAGCGGCACCAGGACGACGTCGGCGCCCCACACGGCATGGTCGTAGCCGCCGGGCAGGAAGGCGTCGAACGCCTCCTCGCTCGCGTGCCCGCCGGGGCCGTGCCCGCAGTCGTGGCCGATCGCGATGGCCTCGGTCAGCGCGACGTTCAGCCCGCAGCCGCGCGCGACGGACGTCGCGACCTGCGCCACCTCGAGCGCGTGCGTCAGCCGGGTGCGCTGGTGGTCGGCGGGGTGCACGAAGACCTGGGTCTTGCCGGCCAGGCGCCGGAACGCCGCCGAGTGCAGGACGCGGTCGCGGTCGCGCTCGAAGCAGGTGCGCTCGGGATCGGGCTCCTCGGCGCGCGCCCGCTGCCCGGCGCCGAACGCGCGGGTCGCCGCCGGCTGCAGCAGCGCCTCCTCGAGCTCCTCGCGCACCTCGCGGCCGCGGGGCGGTCGCGGCACGACGCGCGGCTCGGCGTCGGCGTGCGCGGTGACGACGCCGTCGGTGCCGGCGTGGCCGGCCATGGTCGAGGCCCAGGCGCGCGAGCGGTCGGACGGCGCGCTCACGAGAGCGTCTTCCGCACGCTGTAGGCCAGGAACGCCGCGGTCTCGCGCGTCACGTACCGCACCTTCACGCCCAGCCCGGCGACCGAGGGGCCGGTGCGCGTCGGCGAGCCGTAGGCCGTGATGCCCTGGTCCTCGAGCATCGTCGTGCTGCGCAGCTCGTGCCACGGGTCGGTGACGACGATCGCGGTGCTGCGGTGGTCGTCGCGCAGGACCTGGGCGGCCGAGCGGATGCTGCCGAGCGTGTCGTTGCCCTCCCCCACCGCCTGCACCGCGGACGACGGGACGCCGTGGTCGACCAGCCAGGTGCGGCCCGCCTCGCCCTCGGTGAACCGGTCGCCCGGCCGCTTGCCCCCCAGCGTCAGGATCCGCGGCGCGGCGCCGGACTCGTACAGATCGCGCGCGTGCTCGAGACGCGCCACCAGGTACTGCTGGGGCGTGCCGTCGAACTGCGCGGCGCCCAGCACGAGGATCGCGTCCGCCGTGCGGGCCTCGTCGGTGCGCCCGTGCTGGACGACGGCCGCTGCCGTCAGCACGAAGACGACCAGCGCGACGCAGACCGCCGCCACCACCACGGTGCGGACGGCGCGCAGCACCCGTCCGGCGCGCCGGGCTCGAGGTCGGGTGCGGGCGGCAGCGCTAGCCACCGCTCACCGACAGCTCGGCGTCCCGGATCATCCGGGCGGCCTCGCCCTCGAGCTCGCGCGAGTCCAGCCAGCCCTCCGGCAGCGCCACGCGCTTCTGCGGCGTGCCGGCCCGGCCGCGCTGGCCCTCGGCCGGCTCGCCGGGCCAGGGCTGCGACAGGTCGAGCTCGGCGACGAGCTCGTCGAGCCGGGCCAGGCTCTCGACCAGCCCGAGCTGGGCCCGCACCTGCTGGCCGACGACGAAGCCCTTGAGGTACCAGGCCACGTGCTTGCGGATGTCGCGGCAGGCCTTGAGGTCGCCGTCGTGGCCGGCCGCCTCGTAGTGCTCGGCCAGCAGCTCGGTGTGCCGGCGCAGGGCGGCGGCGACCTCGGCCAACGTCGGGCGCACCCGCACCTCGTGGCCGCTGAACGCGGCGGCCAGGTCGGCGAACAGCCACGGGCGGCCGAGGCAGCCGCGCCCGACGACCACGCCGTCGCAGCCGGTCTGCCGCACCATCTCGAGCGCGTCGTCGGCGCTCCACACGTCCCCGTTGCCGAGGACCGGCACGGTGGTGACGGCCTCCTTGAGCCGGGCGATCGCCGTCCAGTCGGCGTGGCCGGAGTAGTGCTGGGCCGCCGTCCGGCCGTGCAGGCTGACCGCGGCCACGCCCTCGTCCTCGGCCGTGCGACCGGCGTCCAGGTAGGTCAGGTGGTCGTCGTCGACGCCCTTGCGCATCTTCACCGTCACCGGGACGCCCGCCGGTGCGGCCGCGCGCACCGCGGCGCGCACGATGTCGCGGAAGAGCGTGCGCTTCCAGGGCAGGGCCGAGCCGCCGCCCTTGCGCGTGACCTTGGGCACCGGGCAGCCGAAGTTGAGGTCGACGTGGTCGGCGCGGTCCTCGTCGACGAGCATCCGCACCGCCGCACCGACCGTCGTCGGGTCGACGCCGTAGAGCTGCACGCTGCGCGGGTGCTCGCCCGGGCCGTGCTGGATCAGCCGCATCGACTCCGGCGAGCGCTCGACTAGCGCCCGCGAGGTGACCATCTCGCTGACGTACAGGCCCGCGCCGACGCCGGGCAGCCCGGCGTCCGCGAGCGCCCGGCCCGCGAGCTCGCGGCACAGCTGGCGGAACGCCGCGTTGGTGATGCCCGCCATCGGCGCCAGCACGACGGGCGTGCCGATCCGGTGCGGCCCGATGGCCAGCGCCGGCGGCACGCGCGTGCGGGTCGCAGCAGCGGTAGCGGTCATGCCCCCAGTGTCCCAGGTCCGCGCCCCGCAGCCCAAAGCGTCAGAAGCCGGGCCCCTTCGGGAGCTCGAGGTCGGACTTGGCGAGCTCCTCGACGTTGACGTCCTTGAAGGTGATGACGCGCACGTTCTTGACGAAGCGGGCCGGGCGGTAGACGTCCCAGACCCAGGCGTCGCTCATCGTGACCTCGAAGTACACCTCGCCGCCGTCCGAGCGCACCTGGACGTCGACCGCGTTCGCCAGGTAGAAGCGGCGCTCGGTCTCGACCACGTGCGAGAACAGCCCGACGACGTCGCGGTACTCGCGGTACAGCGACAGCTCCATCTCGGTCTCGTAGTTCTCGAGGTCCTCGGCGCTCACTCAGGTCACCTCCGTCATCAGGCCATCATCGACCACGAAGGTCACCGGCTCGCCCGGGGGCGCGCCGACGAGGTCGACGTCGTCCGGCAGGTCGTCGTAGGGCGGCAGCCGCCACGAGCGACGGTGGTGCTCGCTGGCGCCGAGCTCGACGATGGCGGCCAGGTGGTCGGGCGAGGCGTAGCCCTTGTTCTCGTCCCAGCAGTAGCCGGGCAGCTCGGCGTGCAGCGCGACCATCCGGGTGTCGCGCTCGACCTTGGCCAGCACGCTCGCGGCCGCCACCGACGAGCACGTCATGTCGGCCTTGATCAGCGTGCGCACGGGCGGCGTGGGCAGGACGTCGTCGGCGAACGCGAGCAGCCCGACGGCGTTCGGGTCGGTGAGCCAGTCGTGGTTGCCGTCGAGCAGCACGAGGTCCGGGACGACGGGCAGGGCCGCGAGCGCCCGGCGCCCGGCCGCGCGCAGGGCCCCGAGGATGCCGAGGGCGTCGACCTCGTCCGGTCCGGCGTGGCCGACGGCCGAGGCGATGGCCCAGCGCCGGATGCGCGGCACGAGGGCCCGGCGCGCGGCGGGTGTCAGCAGCTTGGAGTCGCGCACGCCCTGCGGCGCCGTGCCGGTGGAGGCGTCGACCAGCACCACGCCCACGCTCGCCGGACCGGCGAGGGCGCCGCGTCCCACCTCGTCCATGGCCGCCAGCAGGGTGCGCCCCTCGCGCAGCAGGGCCCGCTCGGTGCGCAGGGACGGCGCGCGGCCGGCCGGGCTCATACGTCGACCTCGCGCGGCGCCGCGCCCTCGAGCCGTCCGGCCCGCTCGTCGTCCAGCAGGCGCGGCAAGAGGTCGGGCAGCGCGCTCGGGGTCAGGACGTCGTCCGTGGCGCGCAGCTCGTCCGCCGTCCACCACCGCAGGGCGTCGATCGTGCTCACCTCCAGGTCGGTCCAGCCGGCGCGGTCCGGGGCGAAGGCCGCCACCCGCAGCAGGTGCCACCGCTCGCGCAGGTCGAGCCGACCGGCACCCGGGCCGCCGAGCAGGTGCCGCCGGGTCCACACGCACGGTCCGAGGTCCTGCTCGCGGACGTCGAGCCCGAGCTCCTCGCGCAGCTCGCGGCACGCCGCCGCCCGCATCGTCTCACCGGGCTCGACCCCGCCGCCGGGCGGGAACCAGAACCTCGCGCCGTCGGAGGCGCGGGCGCGCATCAGCAGGACGCGGTCGTCGGGGTCGACCACCAGCACCCGCACGGTGGGGCGCACCGGTGCCGGGTCGAGCTCGCCGTGCAGCCGCCGCACCCAGGCGCTCATCGCCGGCGGCGACACCACCTCGCCGCGCGTCGCGACGTCGTCCAGCTCGTCGGCGGTCAGCCAGTGCTGGCCGCGGGTGAACGACAGCTCGGCGGCCGTCATGCCCGCGGGCACGGGGTCGAAGCGCGCGGTGCGCACGGCGTAGAAGGTGTTGTGCCCCAGGTAGCGCTGGCCGTCGTAGCCGAACTCGTTGCTCATCACGACCGCGGGTTCGCCGAGGTCGTCCAGGTGCAGGCCGAGCTCCTCCCACGCCTCGCGGACGGCTGCCTGCTCGGCGGTCTCGCCCGCCTCGACGCCGCCGCCCGGGCTGACCCAGCGGACGACGTCGGGCTCGGCCGGGTCGACCACCGCCTGCACGAGCACGGCGCCGTCCGGGTCGAGGCACAGCAGGCGCGCAGCCGCCCGCTCGACGAGCCCGCTCACGGCGACGAGCTGTCGACCTTCGCGAAGGTCGCCTCGGGTCGCGAGAGCCAGTCGGCCCGCGGGAAGGGCCAGACGATCGCGATGGCGCGGCCGGTGACCCGGCTCAGCGGCACGAAGCCCTTGTACCGCGAGTCCTCGGACTCCTGGCGGTGGTCGCCCATCACCCAGAGCTGGCCCTGCGGTACCTGGACGTCGAACGTCTTCTCGGACGGCTTGTCGCCCGGGTGCAGGTACGGCTCCTCGAGCGGGACGTCGTCGACGAGCACCCGGCCACCGGAGTCGCAGCACTTCACGTGGTCGCCGGGCAGCCCGATGACGCGCTTGATCAGGTGGTTGCCCGAGTCGTTGGGCAGCAGCCCGACGAAGGTCAGCACCTTGCGCACCGGACCGGCCGGGGCGGTCGGCTCGTCCGGCGGCAGCCAGTCGCCCGGGTCCTCGAACACGACGACGTCGCCGCGGTGCAGGTCGAACGGTCCGGGCGTCAGCTTGCTGACGACGACGCGGTCGCCGACCTTGAGCGTGTCCTCCATCGAGACCGAGGGGATGAAGAACGCCTGCACCAGGAACGTCTTGACCAGCAGCGACAGGCCGAGCGCGATGACCACGACGATGACGGTCTCGCGCAGCAGCGCCAACGGGCCGACCGGGGCGCGGTCGCGCTCCTTCTCGCGGCGACGGCGGCGCGGGCCGCGGGTGCGCACGTCGTCCGGGCCGCGCGCAGCGGTGGGCTCGTCGAACCGCTCGGACGTCGGCTCGGGGGTCGGCTCGCTCACCCGACGCCGCCGAGGTGGCTCAGCGGCCAGAACCGCACCACGACCTTGCCGATGACGCGGTCGAGCGGCACGGTGCCGCCGCCGGGGTCGCCCAGGTGGGCGCGGGAGTCGGCGGAGTCGCTGCGGTGGTCGCCCATGACCCACAGGCGACCCGGCGGGACGACGACGTCGAACGTCGTCGTGCTGGGCGCGTCGCCCTCCATCACGTAGGGCTCCTCGACGGCTCGGTCGTTCACGGTCAGGCGACCGGCCGCGTCGCAGCAGACGACGTGGTCGCCCGGCAGGCCGACGACCCGCTTGGTGAAGTCCTTCTCGGACGGCGAGACGCCGATGAACGCGCCGATGCTGCGCGCCACGCGCGGCAGCAGGCCCTGGGCCGGGGCGACCTCCTGCGACCCCGCGAACGAGTCGCGGCCGTCGAAGACGATCACGTCGCCGCGGTGCACGTCGCCCACGTGGTAGGCGAGCTTGGAGACCAGGACGCGGTCGCCGACCTGCAGCGTGGGCTCCATCGAGCCCGAGGGGATGTAGAACGCCTGCACCAGGAAGGTGCGCACGACGAGCGTGAGGACCAGCGCGATGCCGACGAGCGCCGGCAGGTCGCGCCACCAGGGACGCGCACCCGACGGCTCGTCGTGCAGCGCGGCAGCAGGGGCCGGACCGGCCTCACCGGCCGTGTCGCCTCGGGCAACGTCCATCACGGGCGAGCCTATCTCGCAGGGCCGTCCCCGCGGTGTGGCGGCGTGGGGTCAGTGCGAGACGGGCGTCTCGCGCTTCTCCTTGATCTTCGCCGCCTTGCCGCGCAGGTCGCGCAGGTAGTACAGCTTCGCGCGACGCACGTCACCGCGGCTGACGACCTCAATCTTGTCGATCACCGGGGAGTGCAGCGGGAAGGTGCGCTCGACGCCGACGCCGAAGCTGACCTTGCGGACGGTGAACGTCTCGCGGACGCCCTCGCCCTGCCGGCGGATGACCGCGCCCTGGAAGACCTGGATCCGCGACCGGCTGCCCTCGACGACCTTGACGTGCACCTTGAGGGTGTCACCGGGTCGGAAGGCGGGGACGTCGTCCCGCAGGCTGGCGGCGTCGACGGAGTCGAGGATGTGCATGGCGCAGTCGCTTTCTCGCAGGTGCCACGGGTCACCCACGACATCGGTTGGTCGGTGGTCGCCACCCTGGCGGCAGTGCGTCCTCCCCGTGGCGGGGACGCGGCCGGCTCGTGGCGCGAGGGCCCAGTCTGCCACAGGCGGGCGGCCGGGCCGAAATCGGCCGGTCACCCCTCGTGGTCGGCCGGGCCCCCGTCGGGCTCGAGGGCGGCGAGCAGGTCCGGGCGCCGCTCGGCGGTGCGTGCGAGCCGCTGCTCGTGCCGCCACCGGGCGATCGCGCCGTGGTTCCCCGAGAGCAGCACGTCGGGCACGTCGAGCCCGCGCCAGGACGCCGGCTTGGTGTAGACGGGGTACTCGAGCAGGCCGTCCTCGTGGCTCTCCTCCACCAGGCTCTCGGCGTTGCCCACGACGCCGGGCAGCAGCCGCGCCACCGCCTCGACCACCGCGAGCACCGCGACCTCGCCGCCGTTGAGCACGTAGTCGCCGACGCTGACGGGCGTGACCCGCCAGCGGGTGGCGGCGTCGTCCAGCACGCGCTCGTCGACGCCCTCGTAGCGGCCGCAGGCGAACGCCAGCCAGCGCTCCTGCGCCAGCTCGTGCGCCCAGACCTGGGTGAACGGCCGGCCGGACGGGCTGGGCACCAGCAGGTGCGGCGTCGCGGCGTCGTCCTGCAGGGCGGCGCGACCGGCTCCCTGCACGTGCTCGAGCGCCTCGCCCCACGGCTCGGGCCGCATCACCATGCCGGGGCCGCCGCCGTACGGCGTGTCGTCGACCGTGCGGTGCCGGTCGTGGGTGAAGTCGCGCAGGTCGTGCACCGCCAGGTCGAGCCGGCCCTGCTCGCGGGCCTTGCCGATCAGCGAGAGGTCCAGCGGGGCCAGGTAGTCCGGGAAGATCGTGACGACGTCGACGCGCACGGCTACCCCTCCTCCGGCAGGTCCTCGAACAGCCCGCCGGGCGGGTCGACGGTGACGACGCCGGCCGCGACGTCGACGTCCGGGACGAGCGCGGTGACGAAGGGCACCAGCACGTCGCGACCCGCGGTCGAGCGGACGACGAGCAGGTCCTGCGCTCCCCCGGCGTCCAGCCGCGCCACCTGGCCCAGCAGCTCGCCGTCCGGCGTCTGCACGCGCAGGCCGACCAGCTCGTCGGGGTACCAGGCGTCGGGGTCGTCGGAGGCCGCGACGTCGACGAGCAGCTGCACGCCGCGCAGGCCCTCGGCGGCGGTGCGGTCGGACGCCTGCTCGAACCGCAGCACCAGCACGCCGCCGTGGTCGCGCGCCGCGGCGAGCGTCAGCGGACCGGCGGACGGCGGGTCGGTGACGAAGGCGGCGCCGGGCACGAAGCGCTCACCGGGGTCGTCGGTGCGCACCTCGACGGTGACCTCGCCCTTGAGGCCGACGGCTCGGCCCACCCGGGCCACGACCCGTTCCATGCTCGCTCCTTCGTCCCGCGCGTCGCCGCTGCCACCAACGCCGCGCGCGCCCGGCGTCCGGTCCCGTGGGGAGCCGGTCGCCGGGCGCGCGCGGTCGGTGCTCTTCTGCTGGTGCTCGGTCAGCGCACCCGGTCGGTGTCGACGATGTCGACCCGCACCGAGCGGCCGTTGGCCAGCGCGCCGACGACGGTGCGCAGGGCGCTCGCCGTGCGGCCGGCCCGGCCGATGACCCGCCCGAGGTCGTCGGGGTGCACCCGGACCTCGAGCATCTCGCCGCGACGGCCGTCCTGGCGCCGGACGACGACGTCGTCCGGGTGCTCGACGATGCCGCGGACCAGGTGGTCGAGCGCGTTCTCGAGCACGCTCAGGCCTCGGTGCTCTCGGCCGGGGCCTCGTCGGCCTTCGGCTCCTCGGCCTTCGACTCCTCGGCCTTCGGCTCCTCGGCCTTCGGCTCGTCGGCCTTGGGCTCATCGGCCTTGGGCTCGGCCTTCTTGGCGGTCTTCTTGGCCTTGGGCGTGGTGGCGCCCTCCTTGACCTCGTCGCCGGAGCCGGACTTGGCGGCGGCGTCGAAGAGCGCGTCGCGGTCGGGCTTGGCCTCGGCCACGCGCAGCGTGCCCTCGGCGCCCGGCAGGCCCTTGAACTTCTGCCAGTCACCGGTGACCTTGAGCAGCGCGAGGACCTGCTCGGTCGGCTGCGCGCCGACGCCGAGCCAGTACTGCGCCCGCTCGGAGTCGATCTGGATGACCGAGGGGTCGTGGGTGGGGTGGTACTGCCCGATCTCCTCGATCGAGCGGCCGTCGCGCTTGGTGCGCGAGTCGGCCACGACGACGCGGTAGTACGGGGCCCGGATCTTGCCCAGGCGCTTGAGACGGATCTTGACGGCCACGGGTGTGGTCACTCCTGAATCTGCGAGGGTGGCGCGGCGGGCTCCCGGGTGGGGACTCGGGGGCCGTGGCGCACGGGACGCGGTCGGAGCCGGAGAGAGGGGCCGGCACCACCGGGTACGGCGGACCATTCTGCCAGACGTCCGACCCGTCCTCGACCACCGTCGGTGACGGACCACGGATCAGGGGCAGCGGGAACGGACGTCGAGCGCCAGCCGGGCGACCGCGCCGGGCGAGAGCGCCTCGGACGTCGGCACCCGCACCACCGGTCCCAGGCCCAGCGGCGAGGCGGCGGCCCAGCGCTCGCCCGCGGTCGTGGCCGGCACGTCGCACCAGACCTCGACGACCGCGGCCGGGTCGACGTCGGCGCCGCGCAGCCCGGCCTCGACCAGGGGTCGGACGTCGTCCCGCCACCAGCTCTCGACGACGGCGCCGGTGGGGCTGAAGGCCAGCAACGACCACAGCGCCTCGTGCGCCCCCGCCTCCTTCACGAGGTCCTTCTGCAGCAGCGGCAGGGCGAGCTCGGCGGCCAGCGCCCGCGCCACGGTCGTCTTCCCCGACCCCGGGCGGCCGTTGACGAGCACGACGCGGCGCCGGCGGGCGTGCGGGGCGTACGGCGTCGCGGGCCACTCCTCGCTGGTCACCGCGTACCGCTCGTGGTCGCGCCAGCTGCTGCCGTCGGGTCCGCCGAGCCACAGCATGCGCGGCGTCTCGCCCTCGTGCCGGAAGCCCAGCGAGCGCAGCACGCCGGCCGAGCGCGCGTTGCCCGGCTGCACGTTGGCCTCCACGCGGTGCAGGCCCATGCCGCCGTCCTCCAGCCGGCGGAAGGCGACGTCGACCACGAGCGAGAGCCCCTCGCGGAACAGGCCCGTGCCCACGTACGGGTCGTAGGCGTCGTACCCCATCGAGGCCGACAGGAACGTGCCGTGGACGACGTTCGAGACGTTCACCCGCCCGACCAGCCCGTGCGACCCCGCCGGGTCCAGGGCGCGCACCACGAAGGTGCGGCGGGACGGCGACTGCTCGGCGAGGTCCAGCTGCACCCGCTCGGGGTCGACCGGGTTCCAGCGCCCGATCCGCTCGGCCGAGGCCGCGACCGCGAGGCGGTAGGGCTCGACGTCCTGCGGGGCGACCGGCCGCACCAGCACGCGGGCGCCGCGCGCGGTCAGCTCCTCGGGGCCGTCGTCGCTCAGCACGTCGCGCCGCGCAGCACCACGGCCGCCGGGTGGGCCAGCACGCCGAGCTCCTCGCGCGGGTCGGTGCCGAGCACGACCAGGTCGGCCGAGGCGCCCTCCTCCAGCCCGGGGTGGCCGAGCCAGGCACGCGCGGACCAGCTCGCGGCGGCGAGCGCGTCGAGCCGGGGCAGGCCGGCCCGGTGCAGCTCGGCCACCTCGTCGGCCACCAGGCCGTGCGGCAGCGAGCCGCCGGCGTCGGTGCCGCAGTAGACGGGCACGCCCTCCTCGAAGGCCGAGCGCACCGTGTCGTAGCGGCGGGCGTGCAGGTCGCGCATGTGCCGGGCGTAGTCCGGGAACTTGGCCTCGCCGCTGTCGGCGATCGCGGGGAACGTCGCGATGTTGACCAGCGTGGGGACGATCGCGACGCCGCGCTCGGCAGCGGTCGCGACGGTGTCGGCGGTCAGGCCGCAAGCGTGCTCGACGCAGTCGATGCCCGCCGCGAGCAGGTCGGGCAGGCAGTCCTCGCCGAAGCAGTGCGCGGTGACCCGAGCCCCCTCCTCATGAGCTGCCGCCATCGCCTCGACCAGGACGTCGGCGGGCCAGCACGGCGCGAGGTCGCCGCTGTCGCGGTCGATCCAGTCGCCGACGAGCTTGACCCAGCCGTCGCCTGCCCGCGCCTCGGCGCGCACCTGCTCGACCAGCTGGTCGGGCTCGATCTCGTGGGCGTAGTTGCGGATGTACCGCCGGGTGCGCGCGATGTGCCGGCCGGCCCGCACGATCCGCGGCAGGTCGGGCTCGTCGTCCACCCAACGGGTGTCGGCCGGGCTGCCGGCGTCGCGGACCAGGAGCGTCCCGGCGTCGCGGTCGGCCTCGGCCTGCGCGCGCGACGTCGCGTCGTCGACCGCGCCGTGCGCGTCGAGCCCGACGTGGCAGTGCGCGTCGACCAGGCCGGGCAGCACGTGCCCGTCGAGCCGGACGACGTCCGCACCCGCCGCGGTCGGCCGCTCGAAGGTGACGCGGCCGCCGACCACCCACGCCTCGGCTCGCTCGTCGTGCGGCCCGACCAGCACCGGTCCG
Source organism: Angustibacter peucedani (assembly GCF_054779595.1). Classification (NCBI taxonomy): domain Bacteria; kingdom Bacillati; phylum Actinomycetota; class Actinomycetes; order Kineosporiales; family Kineosporiaceae; genus Angustibacter; species Angustibacter peucedani. Next base: position 4,319 of record NZ_BAAGXY010000107.1, on the reverse strand, counting down.
CTCAGGTGCAGGACGTCCTCGGGCATGGCCGTCACCCTAGACGCCGCCGCAGACCCGCGCCGCGTAGCGTCGGGCGCATGCCCGCCCGCCCTCCCCGCCCGTCCGCCGTCGCCGTCCTGGTGGCCACCACCGGGCTGCTGGCGGCGTGCAGCTCCGGCGGCACGAGCGCCGGGAGCGGGTCGACGACGACCGGCCCCGCGCCGTCCAGCGCCTCGTCGTCCAGCGGCACGTCGTCCCCGTCGACGCCGCCGAGCACCCTCACGACGACCACCCCGGCCCCGGACGCCGCGCAGCGGGCGCTCGCCCGGATGTCCCTGGCGCAGCAGGTCGGCCAGCTGGTCATGGTGGGTGGCCCGGCCAAGGGCGTCGGCGACCGCACCCTGGACGCCATCACCGAGGCGCACGTGGGCAACGCGATGCTCACGGGGCGCTCGTCCGCCGGCGTCGCGGCCACGGCGCGCGTGAGCGCGAAGCTGCAGGCACGGGCGACGCGGGCGGCCACGGCGGGCGTCCCGCTGCTCGTCGCCACCGACCAGGAGGGCGGCCTGGTGCAGGTGCTGCGCGGCGACGGCTTCACCGACGTCCCGAGCGGGCTCACCCAGGGCTCGTGGTCGCCAGACCGGTTGCAGCGCAACGCCCGCACGTGGGGCCAGCAGCTGCGGCGGGCCGGCGTGCGGGTCGACCTCGCCCCCGTGGCCGACACCGTGCCCGAGGCCACCAAGGAGTCGAACGCGCCGATCGGGCACTTCGACCGCGAGTACGGGGCGGACTCCCGCACGGTCGCGTCGCACGTCGTGGCGTTCGTGCGCGGGATGGCCGCCGCGGGCGTCGTCACGACCCCGAAGCACTTCCCGGGCCTCGGCCGGGTCGTCGGCAACACCGACACCACCGCCGACGTCACGGACGACGTCACGTCCCGCACCAGCAGCTACCTCGAGCCGTGGCGCGCGGCGATCGCGGCGGGCGCACCGGTCGTGATGACGTCGAGCGCCGTCTACTCGCGCATCGACCCCGACCACCCGGCGTGCTTCTCGCGCACCGTCGTCACCGGGCTGCTGCGCGGCGACCTCGGGTTCGACGGCGTGGTCATCAGCGACGACCTGGGCCAGGCGGTGGCGGTGCGGCGCTGGAGCCCGGGCTCGCGCGCGACGCAGTTCGTCGCGGCCGGCGGCGACCTGGTGCTGACGGTCGACCCGCGGCAGGCCGGGCCCATGGCGGCGGCGCTGCTCGCGAAGTCCCGGGCCAGCGCGACCTTCCGCGCGCAGGTCGCGGCGAGCGCCCTGCGGGTGCTGCGGCTCAAGCAGTCCGTCGGGCTGCTGGCGACGGGCTAGCGGCCGAGGAATTTCTCGAAGCCGGCGGGCAGCTGGTTCAGCGACTGCTGCGCCTCGTCGTCCGCCGCGGCCGCCCCGGCACCGAAGGACGAGCCGATCGCGTTCTCGCGCGCCTGCTCGGCCTTCAGCCCGGCCATCCGCTCCTGCTCGGCGCGCTTGGCGGGGTTGCCGCTCTTGCCCTTCTTGCGCTGCGGCGCCTTGTTCTTGGCCCGCTTGCCGCCGCTCATGCCCGGCACGTTGCCCATGCCGGGGATGCCGCCCATGCCGCGGCGCATCTGCTTCATCATCTTCTGCGCCTCGGTGAGGCGCTGCAGCAGCTCGTTCACGTCGCTGACCGAGCGCCCCGAGCCCTTGGCGATGCGGGCGCGGCGAGATCCGTTGATGACCTTGGGGTGCTGGCGCTCGTACGGTGTCATCGACTGGACCATCGCCTCGACGCGGTCGAACTCGCGCTCGTCGATGGAGTCGAGCTGCTCCTTCATCTGCGCCATGCCCGGCATCATCCCGAGCATCTTCTTCAGCGAGCCCATCTGCTTGACGGCCTGCATCTGCGCGAGGAAGTCGTCGAAGGTGAACTCCTCCTCCTCGACGAACTTGCGGGCCATCTTCTGCGCCTGGTCGGCGTCGAACGCCTTCTCGGCCTGCTCGATGAGCGTCATGACGTCGCCCATGTCGAGGATGCGCGAGGCCATGCGGTCGGGGTGGAAGACCTCGAAGTCCTCGAGCTTCTCGCCCGTGCTGGCGAACATGATCGGACGGCCGGTGACCGTCGCGACCGACAGCGCCGCACCACCGCGCGCGTCGCCGTCCAGCTTGGACAGGACGACGCCGGTGAAGTCGACGCCGTCGAGGAAGGCCTGCGCCGTGGTGACGGCGTCCTGGCCGATCATCGCGTCGATGACGAACAGGACCTCGTCGGGCTGCACGGCCGCGCGGATGTCGGCGGCCTGCTGCATCAGCACCTCGTCGATGCCGAGGCGGCCCGCGGTGTCGACGATGACGACGTCGTGGTGGCGGGCCGTGGCCTCGGCGACGCCGTCGCGCGCGACGGTCACGGGGTCGCCGACCGAGAGCTGCTCGGGGTCGCTGCCCTGGTTGCCCTTCTCGGGCGCGAAGACCGGCACTCCGGCACGCTCGCCCACCACCTGCAGCTGGGTCACCGCGTTGGGGCGCTGCAGGTCGGCCGCGACGAGCAGCGGCGTGTGGCCCTCGCCCTTGAGCCACAGCGCGAGCTTGCCGGCCAGGGTCGTCTTGCCGGCGCCCTGCAGGCCGGCCAGCATGATCACGGTCGGCGGCGTCTTGGCCAGCTGCACCCGCCGGGTCTGCCCGCCGAGCACCTGCACCAGCTCGTCGTTGACGATCTTGACGACCTGCTGGGCCGGGTTGAGCGCCCCGCTGACCTCGGCGCCGAGCGCGCGCTCGCGCACGGCCGCCGTGAACTGCTTGACGACCGGCAGGGCGACGTCGGCCTCGAGCAGCGCGGTGCGGATCTCGCGCACGGTGGCGGCGACGTCCTGCTCGGACAGCCGGCCCTTGCCGCGCAGGTTCTTGAACGTGGCGGTCAGGCGGTCGGACAGGGTGGCGAACACAGGCGGACCTCAGCTGCTGGACGTCGTCGGGATCGTCCCCAGCCTACTGTCCGCCCGGGACCTCGCTCGCGTCGACGAGCGCCGCGACCGTCGCCGCGACCCGGGACGGGGCGAGCGGACCACCACCTCGCTCGGCCAGGTACAGGGTGTCGACGGCCTGGCCCGCGTGCGTCGCGACGTGCGCCGAGCGGACGTCGACGTCGGCCGCCGCGAGCGCCCGGCCGAGCGCGTGCAGCAGGCCGGGCCGGTCGGCCGCCCGCACCTCGACGACGGTCGCCTGCTCCGACGCACCCGGCACCAGGACGGCGCGCGGCTGCGCGGGCACGCCCCGGCCGGGGCGGTAGGCGGCGTCACGGCGCCGCAGCCGGTCGAGCACGGTCGCGTCGCCGTCGGCGAGCCGGCGCAGCGCCAGGGTCAGCGTGGTGACGGGCGGCAGGTCGCCGTACGGCGCCGTGACCCACCAGCTGTCGACGGCCACCGCTCCCCCGTCGCCGTCGACGGTGCGCACGAGGGCCGAGCGCACGCTCAGCCCGTGCGAGGCCAGCAGCCCGGCGACGTCGCCGAACAGGCCCAGCCGGTCGGGGGCCACGACGGTGACGACGTGCATGCCGTCGACGCGGTCGACGTCCACGAGCGGGGCCCGCTGGGCACGCACCTGGGCCAGCAGGGTGCCCTCGCGCTCGGTGAGCGGCGCGGGCTCGGGCACGCCGGCGCCGGTGAGCACCGCCCGGGCGCGGGAGACGAGGTCGTCGACGAGCCGGGCCCGCCAGGCGCTCCAGGCCACCGGGCCGGCGGCGCGGGCGTCGGCCTCGGTGAGCGCGCGCAGCAGGTCCAGGACGTCGGCCCGCCCGTCGACCGCGGCGACGAGCGCCTCGACCGTGCGCGGGTCGTCGGGGTCGCGGCGCGTGGCCAGGTCGACGAGCGTGAGGTGCTCGCGCACCAGCCTCTCGACCACCTCCACGTCGCGGGGGCCGAAGCCGAGGTGCTCGGCGGCCTTGCGGGCGAGCGGCGCGCCGGTCGCGCTGTGGTCGGCGGCACCCGGCAGCTTGCCCAGGTCGTGCAGCAGCGCGGCCACGAGCAGCAGGTCGGGCCGCTCGACGTCCCGCAGCAGGTCGCTCGCGCGCACGACGGACTCGAGCAGGTGGCGGTCGACGGTGTGGCGGTGCACGGCGTTGCGCTGCGGTCGCGACCGGACGCCGTCCCAGCCCGGCACCCAGCGGCTGACGACGCCGGCCAGGTCGAGGGCCTCCCAGGTCGGCACGAGCGCGGGCCCGGCGCCCAGCAGGTCCAGGAACGTGTCGCGGGCCGCGGCCGGCCACGGGTCGGGCAGGGGCGCCGACTCCTCGGCCAGGTGCGTCACGGTCACCGGCGACAGCGGCAGCGCGTGCTGCGCGGCGGT